>JBEVLJ010000343.1:0-2948 GCA_040509195.1 Acidimicrobiia bacterium | reverse complement strand
CCTCGCAGGCATCGCGGCCGGGCTCGAGACCAAGACCGACAAGCTCGGGTACGTGTACGCCTTCCCGATCCCGCAGACCATCAACAACATCAATGCGTTCGAGCTCGGCGCACTATCCGTGAACCCGAAGGTGAAGACCTACACGGTGAACACGTCGAACTGGTGTGATCCGGCGGCGCAGGCGGAGGCGACCAAGAGCCTTCTCAGCCAGGGCGTCGACGTGATCACGCAACACCAGGACTGCACGGCGACGGTCATCAAGACCACGGAAGCCGCGGGCAAGATGACGGTGGGCTATCACGCCGATGCGTCGAAGCTCGCGCCCAAGGGTTGGATCACCGGCTCCGAGTGGGCGTGGGACGACATGTACGTCGACATCGTGAAGACCGCGCTCGCCGGCGACTTCACCGGCAGCAAGTACAACGCGAACTACCGAGTCGGCTACAAGACCGGTGAGAACCCGTTCGTGGAGTCGAAATTCGGCAAGATCGTGACGGCCAAGGAGAAGGCAGCGGTCGCGTCGGCGAAGGAGACGATCTCCACTGACGGTTCGCCGTTCGCCGGGCCGGTCGTGGCCCAGGACGGCAAGGTGCTGTTCGCCGCCGGGGTCGTCCCGAGCTACGCAGAGATCGAAGCGACCGCCGTGTTCGTGAAGGGCGTGGTCGGAGACCTGCCCAAGAGCTGACCACCGGCATCGCTTCCTCGCTCACCCATCAGGGTGGACTGCCGTCGCTCGCGCACGACGGCGGCGGTCCACCCCGGTCACTCGATCGGAACCTCGTCTGTTGGACACCATCCCCTACCCATGGCCGTACGACGGTGCCGACGGCCTCGCGCCGGAGCGGCTCGCGCTCGTCGTTGCCGGCGCACAACAGCACTGGACCTACCTCGCGGACGATGATGCCGTCGCCGGCATCGCAGCGTTGGCCGACACGCTGCGCGACGCGGGTGTGCTCATCGTGTTCGTGCGGCACGCGCGTCCATTGCACACGCGTCGCCCGCGTCACGACCTCCCGATCGAAGGCACGCGCGGATGGGAGCTCTCGATCACACCGAACGCGCGCGACCTCGTCGTCGACACTCGCAGTTGCGACGGCTTCTTCGGCGATCACCTCGACTTCGAGCTGCGGGCACGTGGCCGCGACCATCTGCTCGCATGCGGCTTCGCGGCCGAGGTGCTCGTCGACGGCACGGTGCGCAGCGCCAACGACCGAGGCTACGAGTGCCTCACGTTGCGCAACGCAGCCGTGCCACTCCATCCCGACACCGGTGAGCGCGTGCTCGCCAGCGTGACCATGTCGGGCGGCATCTTCGGTGCCGTCGGCTCGACCGACGCGGTGCTCACCGCGCTCGGATGCTCCCTCGCTCAAGCCAGAGATTCCCAGGAGGTTGTGGCATGACCCTCGGCATCGTCGACGCCGATCCGTACCCGTGGCCCTACGACGGCACGATCGATCCGGCGCGCACCGCGATGATCCTGATCGACTGGCAGATCGACTTCTGTGGTCCTGGCGGCTACGTCGACACCATGGGCTACGACCTCAGCCTCACGCGCGCCGGGCTCGACCCCACCGCGAAGATGCTGGCCGCCGCGCGCGCCGCCGGTTGGTTGATCGTGCACACACGCGAAGGTCACCGGCCCGACCTGTCGGACCTCCCGGCCAACAAGCTCTGGCGCTCGAAGCGGATCGGCGCCGGCATCGGCGACTCCGGGCCGTGTGGTCGCATCCTCGTGCGCGGTGAGCCGGGGTGGGAGATCGTGCCCGAGGTCGCGCCGATCGACGGCGAGGTGATCATCGACAAGCCGGGCAAGGGCGCGTTCTACGCGACCGACCTCGACCTCGTGCTGCGTCGGCACGGCATCACGCATCTCGTGTTCACCGGCATCACCACCGATGTGTGCGTGCACACCACGATGCGCGACGCGAACGACCGCGGCTACGAGTGCTTGTTGCTGTCGGACTGCACGGGCGCGACCGACTACGACAACTACCTCGCGGCGCTGAAGATCGTGACGATGCAAGGTGGCGTGTTCGGCGCAGTGGCACCGTCGGAAGCGTTGCTCGCCGCGATCGCGAGCTGACGTGATCACGGGCAGCACCGCAGACGCGGCGTTCGACGCCGCGCTCGACACTCTGCACGGCAGCCGCGACGACCTCGCGGCACGGCCGCCGTTCGACTACGAGCCAGTGGTCGCCGCCGTTGCCGACGGTCGATGGGAGGCACCACGTGCGTCGCTGCTCGCAGAGCGACCGAGCCGCATCGTTGCGTCGTGGCTCGCGCTCCGCAATGGCACGACGTCGTCGCGCGAGCTGGTCGAAGCGGCGCTCGAGCGCGGTGAAGCAACGGTCGCGCTCGGCGGGATGGTCGAGAAGTGCGACGACGCGCTCGCCGCCGCCACTGCCCTCGACCACGAGTTCGCGGCGGGCAACGACCGTGGCCCGCTTCACGGCATTCCGATCACGGTGAAAGATGTGATCGACGTCGGCGGCACCGTCACGCGCGCGGGGTCCGAGGCGTACTCGCGCCTGCCGACGGTCGACGCGCTCGCAGTGGCGCGACTGCGCGCGGCAGGCGCGATCGTCATCGGGAAAGCCGCGACGCACGAGTTCGCGCTCGGCGTCACGAGTCCACAGAGCCGCAACCCGCACGACATCACGCGCATCCCCGGAGGCTCGAGCGGAGGATCGGTGGTGTGCGTCGTGTCCGGTGCGGGTCACGGATCACTCGGTACCGACACGCGTGCGTCGATCCGGGTGCCCGCCGCGCTCTCGGGCGCAGTGGGGTTCAAGCCGACGTACGGCCGAATCCCCACCGACGGCGTGGTGACCCTCGCCTGGACGATGGACCACGTCGCTCCCCTGGCGGGCACGGTCACCGACGCGGCGTTGATGCTCGACGCGATGCTCGGCGGGTCGTCGGCGTTGGCGTGGACCGACGACCCGATC
>JBEVLJ010000342.1:0-4611 GCA_040509195.1 Acidimicrobiia bacterium | reverse complement strand
CGACGAGCTGGTGGAGTCCACCAAGGAGACGGTACGGGTCAACAACGTGGAGTCGTGCTACATCCGGCCGATCGCGTACCTCGGCTACGGCGAGATGGGGCTCAACCCGCTGCCGTGCGAGGTCAACGTGTCGATCGCGGTGTGGCCGTGGGGGAGCTACCTCGGCGACGAGGGCGTGAAGCACGGCGTGCGCATGAAGGTGTCGTCGTGGCGGCGAATCGATCCCAACGTGAACCCGGTCGCGGCCAAGGGCACCGGCATCTACGTGAACTCGAGCCTCGCGAAGGTCGAGGCGGTGCACGCGGGGTACGACGAGGCGATCCTGCTCAACACCCACGGCTTCGTCGCGGAGTGCACGGGCGAGAACTTGTTCATCGTGAAGGACGGCGTGCTGAAGACGCCGCCGCTCTCGAGCGGCGCGCTCGAGGGGATCACGCGCGACTCGATCATGACGATCGCGCACGACCTGGGATACGAGGTGCGCGAAGACAACCTGCTGCGCCACGACCTCTACCTTGCCGACGAGGCGTTCCTCACCGGCACCGCCGCGGAGCTCGTGCCGATCCGATCCGTCGATGATCGCATCGTCGGCGATCCCGGTGAGATGACGCGCAAGCTCCAAGAGACCTACTTCGCCGCCGTGCGCGGCCAGGTCGAGCACTACAGGGACTGGTGTGAACATGTTGGATGACGACGTACGCCGCGTGGAGATCTACGACACGACGCTTCGTGACGGGAGTCAGCTCGAGGGGATCTCGCTCACGGTCGACGACAAGTTGCGCATCGCCGAGCAGCTCGACTGGCTCGGAGTCGACTACATCGAGGCGGGGTGGCCTGGTGCCAACCCGAAGGACGACGAGCTGTTCGCACGCGCGCCGCGTGACCTGCAGCTGACCACCAGCACCTTGGTCGCGTTCGGTTCGACGCGTCGCCCGCGCGGCAAGGTCGACTCCGACGACACGTTGCGCAACCTGCTCGACGCCAACACGTCGACGGTGTGCATCGTCGGCAAGGCATCGGAGTACCACGTGCTGGAAACGTTGCAGACCACGCTCGACGAAGGCGCGGCGATGGTGGCCGACTCCGTGGAGTTCCTCACCGCCGAAGGGCGCGCGGTGTTCTACGACGCCGAGCACTTCTTCGACGGCTACCGCGACAGCCCCGAGTTCAGCATGCGGGTGCTCGAAGGCGCGGCGCAGGCGGGCGCCACGCGTCTCGTGTTGTGTGACACCAACGGGGGCACCCTGCCCGACGAGGTGGAGCGCATCGTCGCGGAGGTGGTTGCACATTTCGCGGCCGACTCGCACGTGGGCGTCGCGGTGCACCTCCACGACGATGCGGGAACCGGCGTGGCGAACGCGCTCGCTGGCGTGCGCGGCGGCGCGATGCAGGTGCAGGGCACGATCAACGGCTACGGCGAGCGCACCGGCAACTGCAACCTCACCACGATCATCCCGAACCTCACGTTGAAGATGGGCATCGAGACCATCCCGCGTGACCGGCTCGAACGGCTCACGCCGGTCGCGCACCACGTGGCGGAGCTCGTGAACATGGCGCTCAACCCGCAGGCGCCTTACGTGGGCAGTTCCGCGTTTGCGCACAAGGCCGGTCTGCACACGAGCGCGATCGCGCGTCGGCCCGACGCGTACGAGCACGTACCGCCCGATTCGGTCGGCAACGGCACGCGGTTCGTGGTGTCGGAGCTCGCCGGGCGCAGCACGCTCGTGCTCAAGGCGCAGGAGCTCGGGCTCGAGCTCGACGGCGCGCAGGTGAACGAGCTCGTCGACACGCTCAAGCGCATGGAGCACGAGGGCTACCACTTCGAAGTGGCCGACGCGTCGCTCGAGCTGCTCATGCGGAGGGTCGGCGGCTGGCAGCAGTCGTGGTTCGACGTCGAGTCGTTCCGGGTGATCACCGACGACGACGACCCGTCGTCGGTCGCCGGTGGTACACCCACGTCGACGATGTCGACGGAAGCGACGGTCAAGGTGCACGTCGGAGGTGAGCGTCGCATCGCGGTCGCCGAGGGAAACGGTCCGGTGAACGCGCTCGACACAGCGCTGCGCGCCGCGTTGGGCGACAGCCGCCCGGCACTCGACCACGTGCACCTCACCGACTACAAGGTGCGCGTGCTCGACACCGCCAAGGGCACCGGCGCAGTCACGCGGGTGCTCGTCGACTCCACTAATGGCGACCGTACGTGGAGCACGATCGGCGTGAGCGAGAACATCATCGAAGCGTCGTGGCAGGCGTTGCTCGACTCGCTGCTCTACGGTCTGCTCCTCGCCGAAACGCCCGAAGAGAATTGAAGCCCTGATGCCCACCGACCCGTTCGTCGCTCCCGCGCTCGACGATCACCCGCGCAACGAACCCAACCTCGCGCCGGGCGTGCGGTTGCCGGCCGCGCAGGGGTGGGTCGCCGATCGCCCCGGCGACCTCGTGGGCAGTCAGCCGAAGGGTGAGCTGCTCGGTCGACCCGGTCCCAACGTGGGCTACGCGATCTTGTTGGCCAATCGCATGGCCGATCGACTCGCGGTGGGCGCGCACGAACCCGTCGTCGACGCGATCGCGGTGGTGTCGGAGCTGGCGATGAAGCGCGCGGCGTCGTACGGACGCGCGCCGGTCACTCCCGACCTCGAGATCGCGGCCACGTTGCTTGGATACCTGGGCGACGTCGATCCCGCATTCGTCGAATGGCGCGCGCACGCGGTGCACGGCGCGTCGCACGAGTACCCCGCGCGTCGTGCGGTCGTCGATGCGGTGAGCGACACCGCGCTGCGAACGCCGCCCGCCACGTCGGCGCTCGTGGCCGAGTTCCGCGCCGCGTTCCGTGCCGTGCTCACCGCGGAGACGAGTGAGGCTCCGCTTCCCGCCTGAGCGATCCGGTGCATCGCCGTTCGATTCCTAGAATCGGGCGCAATGACTCCCATTCGTGTTCGCTATTCGCCGGCGCCGTCCGGCGAGATCCACGTCGGCAACGCCCGCACCGCGTTGTTCAACTGGTTGTTCGCGCGTCACGTCGGCGGCGTGTTCGTGTTGCGCATCGAAGACACGAATCGCGAGAAGAGCACCGAGGCGGCGATCGCCGGCGTGCAAGACACGTTGCGGTGGCTGGGCATGGACTGGGACGAGGGGCCGGTGCTGCAGAGCGGCTTGGCCGCGCGACACCTCGAAGCGGTGGAGCAACTGCTCGCCGACGGCCGTGCGTATCGCTGTTGGTGCACCGAAGCCGAGTTGCGCGAGCGCAACGAGGCCGAGAAGGAGGCCGGGCGCCCGCCCGGGTACGACGGTCACTGCCGTGAGCTCGATGACGAACACGTCGCGGCGTACGAAGCAGAGGGTCGCACCAGCGTCGTGCGCTTCCGCACGCCCGACGAAGGTGTGAGTCGGTTCACCGACGTCGTGCGCGGTGAGGTGTCGGTCGAGTGGTCGACGATCCGCGACTTCGTGATCCTGCGTTCCGACGGATCACCGTTGTTCTTCTTGGCGAATGCGGTCGACGATCTCGACATGGGGATCACACACGTGATCCGCGGTGAAGACCTCATCGACACGACGCACCGTGTGCTCGCACTTCGCGACGCGCTCGGTGGTGGCCCACCGCCCGTGTACGCACACCTGCCGCTCGTGCTGGCCGCCGATCGCGCCAAGCTCTCGAAGCGACACGGAGCTGACGCGGTCGAAGACTTCCGCTCGCTCGGCTACCTGCCCGAGGCGATCGTGAACTACCTCGCGCTGCTGGGGTGGTCACCGGGTGAGAGCGCGGAGGAGGTGCTGTCGCTCGACGAGCTGGTGGCGGCGTTCGACCTCGACCGCGTCACCAACTCGGCTGCAGTCTTCGACCAGAAGAAGCTCGACTGGGTCAACGGTGAGTGGATGCGACGGCTCGCGACGAGCGACCTCGCGTCACGCATCGAACCTGCAGTGCGCGAGGCAGCCGGCGAACGTTTCGATGCGGACGTGTTCGCTCACGCGGTCGCCGTCGGGCAGGAGCGCTCGTCGACACTCGTGCAGCTCACCGACCAGATGGATTTCCTCTTCGTCGGTGACGACGCCTTCGCGATCGATGACGAGGCGTGGGCGCGACTCGAGAAGGTGGAGCGTGTCGGTGAAGTGCTCGACACCGCGATCGCACACGTCGAAGCGTGTGAGTGGAGCGCGGACGCACTCAACTTCGTGGACGTCCTCAAGAACCTCGGCGTGAAACCGGGCAAGGCGATGGTCGCGATCTACGTGGCGGTCGAAGGCCGCGCGCAGGGTCTTCCGGCATTCGACGCGATCTGGATGCTGGGTCGCGAACGAGCGCTCCTGCGTCTGCGAGCCGCTCGCGAGCGGCTGGGAGCAGCCTCGCGTGCGACCTGAAAAGCCTCGCGTGTGACCCGAAAAGCCTCGCGTGTGACCCGAAAAGTAGGCGTCGGCTATTCTGCGTCGTCACCTTTCGGGGGTGGTGTAATCGGCAACACAGCAGGTTCTGGTCCTGCCTTTGGGGGTTCGAGTCCTCCCCCCCGAGCTCCTCGACAGAAATTTTCTCGAATTTCTGACAGGCCTGGCCCCGTCGTCTAGTGGCCCAGGACGCCGCCCTCTCAAGGCGGTAACGGCGGTTCGAATCCG
>JBEVLJ010000341.1:0-8448 GCA_040509195.1 Acidimicrobiia bacterium | reverse complement strand
GAGGGGTTGGCGATCTGGATGATGTCGGCGGACTGCTCGCCGCGCTCTGCCGCAATGAGCGAGTCGACCCACTGGAGGTCGCGCTCGACGGACTCGGTGCGGTGTTCCACGAGCGACCGCGCGTAGCGGTCGCCGCGACGGGGTGCGGCCTGACGGGCGCGGGTGACGTCGTCGGCGAGGTTGGCCCGGCGACGTTCCAACAGCTGCAGACGCTGCGCCGGTTCGAGCGAACCGCAGAACGCGACCTTCAACGCGAAGGTGCGCTCGTCGTCGACGCTGTCGGGATCGAGGAGGATCTCCACGAGGCGGGCTTCACCCGCAGGGGTGATGCGGTAGGCCTTGCGGGTGCGCCGCGTCGGCTTGCTCGTGCGTCGCAGCCGCGAGGCGGCGAGGTCGCCGGCGAGCGAGCCGGTCGATGGGATCGGTGCGGTGCCGACGGCGGAAGGGTCGACCACTTCGATCGCGCCGTCGCGCTCGAGGCGGCGCAGCGCGGGATAGAGCGAGCCGAAGGAGATGGCCCACACCGAGCCGAGCGTCTCGCCGACGCGCTTCTTCAACTCGTACCCGTGGAGTGGCTGCTCCTTCAAGGTGCCGAGGATGGCGAGTTCCAGCAACTGGGGCTCCGGCGAGAGAGGTCTGCGGACGTAGGAGGTGCTCGATATATCGATTCGATATATCGAGGAGAGTGTACCGCGCGTGTGCGAACGTGCAAGCACCAGGTGCCCGAGGAGCCGGATGCGGTGTGCGGCAAGGGCGGTACACTGCCCGGCGTGCGCCAGCACACCGACTACGCGCTGGCCCGAAGGGCCGTCCTCCGTGATCTGCGGCTCGGCCGCGTCGATCGTCACGACGTGTGCGACGCCCACCCGGAGCTCGTGCGAGCCGCCCGGTATGTGGGTGACAAGGCGCCGCACGCGTGCCCGATCTGCAGCGGTCGGTCGGTGGCCTATGTGTCATACGTCTACGGCGACGGCCTGCGCGCCGCCAACGGGCGCTGCATCTCGCACCCCACCGAGCTCGAGCAGCTCGGCCGCGCCCACGACGAGTTCACCTGTTATCTCGTCGAGGTCTGTCCCGATTGCCGGTGGAACCATCTCGTGCGCCGCGAGCTCCACGGCCGTGCCTGCTCTCCTGTCGCTCGCCGCTGAGGCCACGCGACCGGTTCGGGGCTCCGCTCGGTCGGGCGTCAGAATCTTCGCGTTGCCGTTGGTCGGCTGGCGCACAGCTGCGTGTTCGGCACTACGCTTCGGCGTACCGCCGGGAGCCATCCGTGCCCTGGACGGTGGAGGTAGCGAGATGGCTGGTTCACCAGTCCGTGCTGGTCGCATCACCGCGCCCGCCATCGCGGGCAGCAAGGGCGGAGCTCCACTGGTCATGGTCACGGCCTACGACGCGCCATCGGCCCGTGCGGTCGATGCGGCGGGGGCCGACATGATCCTCGTCGGCGACAGCGTGGCGATGGTCGTGCTCGGCTACGACGACACCCTCCACGTCACGATCGACGACATGCGCCATCACACGGCGGCCGTCGCGCGCACCCAGCCGAACGCACTGGTGGTCGCCGACCTCCCGTGGATGAGCTATCACCTCGGCCACGACGACACCGTCCGCAACGCCGCGCAGCTCGTGCGCGCGGGTGCCGGCGCGGTGAAGCTCGAAGGTGGCCGCAAGCGCGTCGACGCGGCGCGCGCGATCCTCGACGCCGAGATCCCGGTGATGGGCCACATCGGCCTCACCCCGCAGTCGGTGCACGCGCTCGGTGGCTTCAAGCTGCAGGGCAAGACGCTCGACGCCGCACGCATGATCGTCGACGACGCCGCGGCACTGGCCGAGGCCGGTTGCTTCGCCATCGTGCTGGAGTGCGTGCCGGATGCCGTCGCCCGCATGGTGACCGACTCGATCAGCGTGCCCACGATCGGCATCGGTGCCGGTCGGCACTGCGACGGTCAGGTGCTCGTGTTCCACGACATCCTCGGTTTCGAGGATCGCGTGCAACCGCGCTTCGTGCGTCGCTACGCCAACCTGCTCGACGACGCGACGTCGGCCATCGGCCGCTTCGCCGCTGACGTGCGCGACGGCAGCTTCCCGGCGAGCAAGGAGACGTACCACGCGTCGGAGAGCGTCACCGACGCCATCGCCCTCTATGGGTCAGCGGGTGACGAGGAAGCCCCCGTCACGGCGTGAAGGCATCGTCGCCGCGCTGGGCCTGGCTCGCGGTCGGGCTCACGCTCGTGGCGATCGTCGTCGCGATCCTGGCGGTGCGTGCGCTGGACGACGACGACTCGAGCGCGGACTCGAGCGCGATGCGCGACGCCCCGTCCGCCGGTGCGCTCGAAGGGTCGCTGCGTGAGACGTCGGCGGCGAGCGCGCCGTTCACTGGTCTCACGACCGTTCGACTCGCGGTCGACGGTGACTGCCTGCACGTCGTCGTCGCCGACACGCTGACTGAACGCGTGCAGGGGCTCCGCTCGAAGCGCGATGCGTCGCCCTACGACGGGATGCTGTTCGTGTTCGACGAGCTGAGCACGTCGGGCTTCACGATGTCGGGAGTGCCCGCCGCGCTCGGCATCGGCTTCTACGACGCCGAGGGCACGCCCGTGTCGCGCCAGACCATGCAGCCGTGCGACAAGGCGGAGTCGGAGTGCCCCGTGTACCACTCCGATACACCCTTCCTGTACGCCCTCGAGACCGGCGCGGGAAGGCTGCAGGCGGGCGCGCTCACCCCGTGTCCGTCGTGAGGACATTGGTGCTGTGGGACATCGACGGCACCCTGATGCACTGCGGCCCCGTGGGCGCGGAGGCGCTCGTCCTCGCGGTCACGGAGGTGTCGGGGAGTGAGCCGGCCGGCAGCGTCGTGATGAGCGGCAAGACCGATCGGCAGATCCTCTCCGAGCTGCTCGAGCTCGCGGGTGTGGCCGATCCACACGACGACGAGGTGATGACGTCGGCTCTCGACGCCGCGACTCGACACCTGGCCGGGGGCGCGCACCGGATCTTGGAGGAGGGCGAGCTCTGCCCGGGTGTCGATGCGGTCGTCACCCGCCTCGCGGCGACGGGCACCGTTGCCCAGACGCTGCTCACCGGCAACCTCGCTGCGAACGCGCGGGTGAAGGTGAGCGCGTTCGAGCTCCACGATCGGATCGAGATCGAGGCCGGCGCGTACGGCGACGACCACCTCGACCGCGGTGCACTCGTACCAGTGGCGCTCGCACGGGCGCGGCAGCACTTCGGGCAGGGGTTCGACCTCGACCACGTGTGGATCGTGGGTGACACGCCCCGCGACCTGGAGTGTGCCCGGGCAGGAGGTGTGCGCTGCCTGCTCGTGGCGACCAACTCGAACTTCGAGCTCGAGGAGCTCGCCGCCCTGGAACCCGACGCGGTGCTCGACGACCTGGCCGACGCCGACCGCGTCGTGACCCTGCTCACCAGCTGATCGGCCGAACGCAGCGATGGCCGTTCGTAGCTGACACACCCCAGGCGTAGGGTCCTCCCCGATAGGTCACGCAGGAGGATCACTGGTAGCCTCGTAGGTTCGCTCGTTCACTCGAGCGGCTGACAACACACACCCTGCGCCCGTCGGCGGCTCGGTCACCACCGAACCCCAAGCCGAACGGTCGCCCGCAGCACACACTGCGGTCCGAAGGAGGTACCGGCCGATGCGGCCGTACGAGGTCATGGTCATTCTCGACGCGGACCTGGACGAGGAGACGATCCGGTCCAGTGTCGGTCGCTACACCCAACTGATCGAGGGCAAGGGCGCGCAGCTCGGGCCGATCGACTTCTGGGGCAAGCGACGTTTCGCTTACGAGCTCAAGCACCGCTGGGAGGGCTACTACGTCGTCCTCCACGCGAAGGCCGAGCCGGCGGCGATGGACGAGCTGCACCGGGTGCTCTCCCTCGCAGACGAAGTACTCCGCCACAAGATCCTTCGCATCCCCGAAGCGGTCTACGGCAAGCTCGGTGGTCCCGGCGCTCGTCCGGCTCCCGTCGTGTCCGAGGCCCCCCCGTCCTCATCGGGGCAGGCATCGGAGCCGACCGAGGAAGCCGGCGCAGAGCCCGAGGCCGACGCCGAAGTGATTGCCGAGGTCGTCGTCGAGGAAGCAGAGGTCGACGCGGCGGACGCGTCGGCGTCGTAGGCCGAGCGGCCAGGCGCCCAGGAGGAAACCATGCCCGACAGCAGTGTCACCATCGTTGGCAACATCACCCGTGATCCCGAGATCCGCTACACCGCGGGCGGGGCGGCGAAGGCGAGCTTCGGCGTCGCCGTGAGCCGCCGCTGGCAGAACCGCCAGTCGCAGGAGTGGGAGGAGCAGACCAGCTTCTTCAACGTCGTGTGCTGGCGCGAGATGGCCGAGAACGTGAGCGAGTCGCTGGCCAAAGGGTCGCGGGTCGTGGTCACTGGCCGCCTCGAGCAGCGCAGCTGGGAGACGGAGAACGGCGAGAAGCGCAGCGTCGTCGAGGTCGTGGCCGACGAGATCGGACCGTCCCTGCGCTGGGCCACCGCGGCGATCACCCGCAACGAACGCAAGGGCGGCGGCGACTTCGGTGGCGGCGGCTCGGGTGGGGGCGGTTCGGGCGGCGGGAACAGTGGTGGAGGTGGGGGCGGCGCGAGCCGTCCCACCGACAACTTCGAAGAATTCGGCGAGGAGCCTTTCTGATGGCACGTGAACGGCGCACCAAGAGCGCGGCAGCCGACCGACGTCGGCCGCAGAAGAAGAAGGTCTCGATCCTCAACACCGAGAGCGTCGACTGGATCGACTACAAGGACGTCAACCTGCTCCGCCGGTTCATGTCGGAGCGGGCCAAGATCCGTGCGCGTCGCGTCACCGGCAACTCGGCGCAGCAGCAGCGCGAGGTCGCCAAGGCGATCCGTCTCGCGCGCGAGATGGCGTTGTTGCCGTACAGCGTGCGTCAGGTGACGCAGCGCAAGGGCGGGCGTCGTGACCGCGACGACCGCGGCGATCGCGGTGACCGTGGTGAGCGCGGCGACCGCGGGCTGCGGCTCGAGAGCAGCGCGCCGCGTCCCGACAGCGCACCGCCGCGTGGCGCCGACGTCGCGGATGCCGGCGTGTCCGACGCAGGTGTCGACACCATGGTCGACATCGACGCGGGCGGCGAGGGAGAGCTGTCGTGAAGGTCGTGCTGCGTGAAGACGTCGACTCGCTCGGCCTCAAGGGTGACCTCGTCGACGTGGCCGACGGGTACGGCCGCAACTACCTCGTGCCGCGTGGGCTCGCGCTGCAAGCCACGCGTGGCGTGATCAAGCAGTCCGAGGCGATGCGTCGCAACCGTGAGGCCAAGGAGATCCGCGACCGCGACGCGGCCCGTGCGCTCGCCGCGCAGCTCACCGCGTCGCCCGTGGTGGTCACGGCGCGTGCCGGCGAGGGCGGCAAGCTCTTCGGCTCGGTCACGTCGTCCGACATCGCGGCGGCCATCGCCGCGGCCACTGGTGTCGAGCTCGACCGGCGCAAGATCACGCTGGCGGACCCCATCCGCGACCTCGGCGATGTCGAGGTGCCGGTGAAGCTGCACGCCGAAGTCGACGCAGTCGTCGCAATCTCCGTCGTCGCTGAGTAGCACGCGCGGGTCGCGGCGACGGACGGCGTACCGTCGCTCCTCGCTGTCCTCGCGTTGCTCGCTGCGCGCGCTCGCTGCGGAGGCTCGTCGGACGGCACTCTGTCCGTCTCCGCTCAGGTTCGGTCACTGCGCTCCGCGGTGACCGAGCCTTTGCGCGTCGCAACACGGAGCGCTGACCTGCGGAGTTAGGTGTCACACCCCGGCGCGAGGGTGGGGCATGGCTCGCTTGCGGCACGGTCGTCCCCAGGGCTGTGGACAGATTCGTCCTTTGTCCCCAGGAAGAATCGGGGTTTTCGCTCTACCAATCCACAGGCTCGACGTCGCAGACTGCGGAGCCGGTTCGGATCCTCTGCGATCGAGTCGGTGCCCGGCAACGGGCCGCCCCGTTCGGGGCGAACAGTGACAGCGGGGGCGACGGCGGGAGCACGAGTGGTTCAAGCGATCGATTCAACGCGGCGCGTGTCGGCGGGGCGAGTCCCGCCGCACAACCTCGAAGCCGAGGAGTCGTTGTTGGGCGCGATGCTCCTCTCGCGCGACGCCATCACCGCCGCGATCGAAGCACGCGTCGAGTCGTCCGACTTCTACAAGCCCGCGCACGGGCACGTGTACGACGCGGTCAGCAGCCTCTACAGCCAAGGTGAGCCGGCCGACCCCGTCACCGTGGCCGACGCGCTCGATCGCGCCAAGCTCCTCGACTTCGTCGGAGGGCGCGCCGCGTTGTTGCGGATCCAAGCCGGCACCCCCGCGTCGGCGAACGCCGGGCACTACGCGCGCATCGTCAACGAGCTCGCGCTGCTGCGCCGGCTCATCGGGGTCGCCGGCGACATCGCGGAGATGGGGTACGAGACACCCGAAGACGTCACCGACACGCTCGATCGCGCCGAGGCACTCGTGTTCGAGGTCGCAGAACGGCGCGTCAGCGACACGATGTCGGGCATCCGCGACGCGCTGCAGGACACGCTCGACGATCTCGAAGCGCGCTACGGCCAAGACAGCGACCTGGTCGGGGTGCCGACCGGCTTCACGGAGATCGACCGCATCCTGCACGGGCTGCAGAAGGAAACGCTCACGATCCTTGCCGCCCGACCTGGCATGGGGAAGACGTCGCTCGCGCTCGGCATGGCTCGCCACGTCGCAACCGTGACTGGACGCCCGGTCATCTTCTTCGGGCTCGAAATGGGAACGCTCGAGCTCACCAAGCACCTGCTCGCGATGGAAGCGCGCGTCGACCTCACCAAGCTCATCACCGGGAGACTCTCGGAAGACGACTGGTCCAAGCTCAGCCGCGCCGTCGGCCGCCTCGCGGAAGCGCAGCTCTTCATCGACGACAACCCGCACTGCACGATGATGGAGATGCGCGCCAAGGCCCGCCGCATGCGCGCGCGCCATGGCGATCTCGCATTGGTGATGATCGACTACATCCAGCTCATGACCCCGAGCACCACCAAGAAGAGTGAGAACCGTCAGGTCGAGGTGTCGGAGATCTCACGTGGGCTCAAGATCCTCGCCCGCGAGCTCGAGTGCCCCGTTGTCGCGCTCGCACAGCTCAACCGCCAACTCGAGTACCGCCAAGACAAGCGGCCGATGCTCGCCGACCTTCGTGAATCGGGCGGTCTCGAGCAAGACGCCGACGTCGTCGCCTTCATCTACCGCGACGAGGTGTACAACCCGGAGTCGGATGACCGGGGCAAGGCAGAGGTGATCATCGCCAAGCACCGAAACGGCCCCACTGGCAAGGCCGAGCTCGCCTTCCTTCCGCAGCGCGCCGAATTCGAGAACATGGCTCGCGAGTAGCGGGTTCCTTTCCGGCGGGGGCGACGAGCTGCGCACCGCCCTCCTCGCTGTCCTCGCATTGCTCGCTTCGCTCGCTCGCTGCGGAGGCTCGTCGGACGGCACTCCGTCTCCGGTGCGCCTGTCGTGTCTCGCGTCTGCCTCGAGAAATTGCGGGAGAGGGTTGCAGTGAGTGCTATCGCGATATATCTTGATGTTACTTCGATAGTCGGGATCGGTGCTACAGGAGCGCCGGCCGACTCGATCTGAACATCAGGAGGTCCCTCATGGGACAGCGACACGGAAAGACCCAAGAAGGAAATGGCGAGTTGGGCGAGGGGCGAGGGCGGGGGCGTGGACGTCGCCGGTGGGACGGGCCGCAGGGCGGGTTCCCGAACCAGGAGTTCTTCGGCCCAGGATTCCGCGGCAGGCGGATGCGCGGCGGCGGACCGGGGCGGCGGGCTCGTCGCGGTGACGTTCGGGCCGCGGCCCTGGCGTTGCTGGCGGAGCGGCCGATGCACGGGTACGAGATGATCCAGGAGCTCGAGGAACGCACCGGTGGTGTGTGGCGCCCGAGCCCCGGTGCCATGTATCCCGCGTTGCAGCTGCTCGAGGATCAAGGTCTCGTCACGGTGGAGACGGCCGACGGCAAGAAGCGCTTCCAGCTCACCGACGCCGGCCGCGCCGAAGCCGCGGCGCTCCCCGAACGCAAGCCCTGGCAGGAGGCCACCGAGGGCATCGATCCCGGGTGGGCCCAGCTCAAGAACGCCATCGGGCCGATTGCCATGGCGGTGCACCAGGTGGCGACGGTGGGTACCCCGGCGCAGAAGACCGCGGCGGCGGAGCTGCTGGCGCAGATCCCGAGGTCGCTGTACGCGCTTCTCGCGGAACCGACGACCAACCAGCCTCCCCCCGCCGAGTAGGCCAGCACGGCAGGTCAACGAGGGTACGGCGTCACCGGGCCCTCGTTGCGCGTCGGAATCAGCGCGGTCAGAACAGGCGAAGGTCGACGGGCGCGCCGGCGCGCAGCTCGTCGAGGTCGACTTCCACGCAGAGGATGCCCTTGCTCTGCGCGAACACCTTGGCCTGCGGCTTGATGCG
>JBEVLJ010000340.1:0-5857 GCA_040509195.1 Acidimicrobiia bacterium | reverse complement strand
TTCGGCTTGCCGGCGAACCACTTGCGCTTCATCGCGTCGTTCGTCAGTTCCTTCTGCACGCTCTGCATGCGCGTGGCGAACGTGTTGTGCAGCTCCGACAGCTGCACCTCGCGACCGTCGCGGAACAATCCCTGCAACAGCTTCCGCTCGTATTGCAACAACTCCGCGTCGTCACCGGTCATGTCCTGCGCGGCCACGCCCTTGTCGGTCTCGCTGAGCTTCCAGTCGGCCTTTCGGAACAATCCCTTTTCGTCGGTCTCCTCGATCACGAGGTAGCCGCGCACCGCAAGGTCGACGATCGTCGCGGTCACATCGAGCGTGTTCGCTTCGAAATCGACGAGCGTGCCGATCTGACCCGGCCGCAGCCCGTCGGGCGGTACGAACTCGACCGGCGTCTCGCTCTCGTGGATCGGCGCCCGCTCCTCGGGGGTACCGGGCTTCGCGGTGAACGCCGCGTCGACCGCGGAGCCCTGGTAGCGACGGTCGCGCCCGACGAGGAACAGCAGCACGCCGAGCGCGCCGAGGATGAGCACGAGGATCGCGCCCGAGATGCCGCCCGTCGCCGGCGTCACCCGGAACGCGGACGCGAAGTTGAAGCGCTCCTCGAGGATCGGCTCGGGTGGCGGCACCGCGCCTTTCGGCAGACCAACGGTCACCGTCATCCCTTGGTACGGCAAGAGCCCGAGCGGCTCGGGCGACGTGAACGTTGCGGTCGAGCCCGAGTGCTCCGCGGAACCGCATGGCGAGTTCGAACCGTACGAGCCCGCGGCGCAGTTCACCCCGGTGATGTCGCCAGGCGCGTGCACCACGGCGCGCGCCGTCGTGATCGTGACCGGCCAGCGGTCGCCGACCGCGTTCCACACCAACTCGTCGTGATCCTCGAACGCGTTGTAGGCGCCCTTCACGCGGTACGTGATCTCGTAGGTGTGTGCACCGGTGATCGTCGTGTCGGGGTCACCGATCTTGATCTCCAGGTCGTCGCCCGATTCCGACGTGGAGTACTGCCCCGACGCGCCGTTCGACGCAGTCACCGAGATGACGTCGATCGGGTACACCCGGTCGTAGTTGTCCTTCGGCGCGTAGTTCACCCGTACCGGGATCGTGCGGAAGATTCCGTGCTTCGGCGTGCTCCCGAAGTCGTAGGCGATCGTCTCCTTCACGAGGAGGCCGCCGTCCGACTCGATGGTGAGGTCGGTGTCGTACGAGGAGATGTGCTCGTAGCTCGGTGTGGACTGCGCGGCCGCCGGAGCGAGGCCGGTCATGGCGACGCCGAGCACGAGCAGCGCGACGACGCCGACCACCGCGCTCACTCGTGTGGCCCTGCCGTGGGATCGCACGCCGGGCACCGTACCTCCGCGTGTGCTCGGCGAGTTCAATATGGGGCCCGACACCTCGTCCGATAGCTTCAGCGCCGTGCGGATCGCAACGTGGAACGTGAACTCGTTGAAGGCACGACAGGAGCGCGTCGAGGAGTGGCTGGGCTACGCCCGTCCCGATGTGCTGTGCCTGCAGGAGACGAAGCTCAGCGACGACAACTTCCCGCACCTCGCATTCTCCGCGCTCGGCTACGACTCCGTGCACCACGGCTACAACCAGTGGAACGGCGTGGCGATTCTGTCGAGGGTGGGGATCGAGAACCCCACCAATGGGTTCGGCGACGGCATCGTCGACCCCTACGAAGGCGATGCCCGCCTGCTCGCGGCCACGTGCGGCGGCGTGCGCGTGATGAGCGTGTACGTGCCGAACGGGCGTGAGGTCGCGACCGAGTTCTACGACCGCAAGCTCGTGTGGTTCGGTCACCTGCACGACTGGATCGCCACGAACGAATCACCCGACGCGCCCGTCGCGATCCTCGGCGACTTCAACGTCGCGCCGGAAGATCGCGACGTGTGGTCCGTGAAAGCGTTCTCGGGATCCACGCACGTCACCAAGCCCGAGCGCGACGCGGTCGCGCGATTGCGCGACTGGGGCTTCGTCGACGCGTTCCGCCACGAGTACGACGACGAGAAGCTCTACACGTACTGGGACTATCGCCAAGGCGCGTTCCACCAACACCGCGGCATGCGCATCGACCTCGCGCTCGTCACCAGGCCGCTCGCCGATCGGATCACCTGGGCCGTCGTCGACCGCAACGCGCGAAAGGGCAAGTCGCCGTCGGATCATGCGCCTCTGATCGTCGACTTCTCGTGACGCGCGCGGCGCGCATCTGGATCGCCGTCGCGATCGGCGTCGCGGTGGTCGCCGGCGTGGTGGTCGGCGTGCTGGCCACGCGCGACGACTCGTCGGACTCGGCGAGCACGACGTCGACCTCGACCTCCACGACCGGGGCGTCGACCACCACCCAAGCCACGAGCGCGGCGACCTCCACCACGAAGCCCGCGACGTCGACGACCTCGGCCCTCCCCCCGCTCACCGACAACGCGCAGACCTACGCCGAGTACCTGTTCGCGGCGTGGAAGCTGGGTGACCGCACCGCCGCGGCCAAGGTCGGCAGCGCGGACGCCGTCGACCAGATGTTCGCCCAGGCGTACTCGCCGTCGGTCACGTGGACCTTTGCGTCGTGCGGCCCAGCTGCCGGCACGCTCTACTGCAACTGGACGGCCAGCCCCAGTGGCGCAACCCTCACGATCGCGGTGCGCACCACCACCGGCGGTCTGTCGACGCAGGTGGTCGGCGTCACCCGCAGCAGCTGAGGACGCTCCCGCGATCGTCGTCGCTGGCGCGTTTGACATCTCGAGGCCGCGGGTGTTCGCTCGATCGTGGTGACGACTCTCGCGACGACGACCACGGTGCCGATCATTCTCGCGATGTTCTTCGCGGTCGGGTGCTTCGCCGCGTGGGTGCCGTGGCTCGTCCACGAGTCGCGGCGACCCGTTGAGTTCGTCGATCGGTCTGCCGGTCGGTCCCACGAGCACCCCGCGCTGTCAGCGATCGCGCTGTACGCGCGGTCCGTCGAGCTCTCGTTGTCGCCCACGCAGGTGGAACCCGACCCTGCGGTGGTCGCTGAGACGTGGCGGTCACTCCACACGGAAGGAGCGTTGCAGATGCCGCAGCCAGGTTGGAGCGCGAAGCGGGAACGTCAGTACGAGCACATCGAAGCAGGACTCGAGAAGAGCGGTCGGCCGAAGGAGGTCGCCAAGGAGATCGCGGCGCGCACGGTGAACAAGGAGCGCGCTCGTGCCGGCGAGGCCAGGACCGCGAGCCGCTCGTCGACCAACGACCTCTCGTCGGGACGCCGAGGTGGACTCCGTTCACACAAGGGCCCGGGCGGTCGCACGAAGGAACAGCTCTACAGCGAAGCCAAGCGCAAGAACGTGAAGGGACGTTCGAAGATGTCGAAGCGCCAGCTCGAACGCGCGGTGGGTCGCTAGCGCGTCGAGCGCATCAACCTCGAGCTCGTCAGCGTCGACCGCGCGCGTCGCGCTTCGCGAGGGCGCGTTCCGCTTCCGCGGTCGCTTCGTCCTGCAATTTCCGATACGCCGCGAGGCGTTCCGAGGTCAGGGTCCCATCTGCCACTGCTGCGTGCACCGCGCACCCGGGTTCCCGGTCGTGCGCGCAGTCGGAGAATCGACAGTGTTCGGCGAGTGCCTCGATGTCGGAGAACGCGGCCTCGATCCCGTCACTGCTGAGCAGTCCGAGGCTGCGCAGCCCAGGCGTGTCGATCAGCACACCGCCGGTCGGGAGGACGACGAGCTCGCGCGAGGTCGTGGTGTGGCGGCCGCGCGAGTCGGACACCCGCACGTCACCAGTAGCGAAGCGCGGTTCGCCGAGCAACGCGTTCACCAGCGTCGACTTGCCCGCGCCCGACGGCCCGAGCATCACGGCAGTGAGGTTCGGCGCGATCAGTTCGGCGACCTGCGTGATGCCGGCGCGCTGCACCGTCGACGTCTCGAGCACGTCGACCCCCACCAACCGGCGCCGCAGATCGTCAGCCACGTCGGACCCGGCGACGTCCGATTTCGTGATCACCACGACCGGCTGCGCGCCGCTGTCCCATGCCAACACCGTCTCCCGCTCGACGCGGCCGAGGTTCGGGCGATCGCCGGGCGCCGCGATCAACACGAGGTCGACGTTGGCCGCGAGCACCTGAGCGACACCACGTTCGGGATCGCGCCGCGCGAGCTCCGAGAACCGTTCGACCACGCCGCGCACGCGCGCGTCGTCATCGTTGCCGCCGACGAGCTCGATCGCGACCCAGTCACCCACTGCTGGCTGCGATTCGGCGATCGCTCGACGGTCGCCGTGCTCCGTGGTCACGATCACCGAACCGCGATCGACCCGCACGACCCGACCTGGTGTGGCCTCGGTGTCGAACTGGGCGTTGAACCGCGCGGCGACGCGATCGTCCCAGCCCAACAGCTCCAACATCCGGCAAGCTTCGCGCAGCAACTCAGCGGCGTCGGCGACGGGTCGGCCCGTAGGCTCACCGGATGTCGTCGATCGAGCTTGTGGTCACGGATCTCGACGGCACCTTGTGGTCGTACGACACGCCGGACATCCCGCACCCGAGCGCCGTCGCCGCGTGGCTCGAGCTCGAACGTCGCGGCATCCCGGTGGTCGTGGCGACCGGGCGCCGAGTGGCGTCGACGCGCGCCCCGCTCGCGACGGTCGGGCTCGCGCCGAACGCCGTCGTGCTCAACGGTGCCCTTGCCCTCGACCTCGCGTCAGATGAGCGGTACCACTGGAGTCACCACGACCCGCTCGCGGCGCAGCATGCGCTCGGCGTGTTCCAGGCGCACGGCCTCGATCCATGCGTGTACGTCGACGAGTCCGAGGTCGACATCTATCTCACGTCCACGCCGGCGACCGCGCCCGAGCACGTTGCGCAGTTCGGAGTGCGCGCCAGGATCGCCGAGCTCGACTCCATCATCTCCGACCGGTCCGTTCTCTCGCTTGCAGCGTTCGGATTCGATCGGTCCATGCTCGACGAGATTGCGGCCGAGCTCGACGGTCGTTGTGAGACGCACATCGTCCCCGACATGTTCTCCGAGCACTGGGGCATCACCGTCACGCCGGTCGGCCTGTCGAAGTGGTCGGGCGTTCTCGCGTCGTGCGAGCGTCATGACGTCGACGCCTCGCGCGTGCTGGCCATCGGCGACGGCGTCAACGACATCGAGCTGCTCACCCACGCTGCGGTTGGATTGGCGATGGCTGACGGCGAATCCGTCGCGCAGGCAGCCGCTGACCACATCGTGCCGTCCGTGGCCGACGACGGTTGGTCGACCATCCTCGACTTCGTCTGACGCGCGGCTACTGCGCTTCGAGGGCGGCGAGGACGCGGGAGATCTGGGGGTCGTCCTCCAGCTCGTCGAGTGGATGCCAGGCGACATCGGTGACGACAGGATCCTCGCTGACGAACTCGCCGTCGTGATCGGACTCGACGAGGAAGCACGCCTCAGGGCCCCTGCCGTACGTGCGGCGGTACAGCTCGCGCACGACGCGCCCTCGGACGCCCGTCTCTTCGCGCAGCTCGCGGACCGCCGCGTCCTCGTCCGACTCACCGGGTTCGACGCCGCCACCCGGCAACGTCCAGAACAGACCGCGGTGCTGCACCAGCAACACGAACCCGTCGCGCACGACGACCGCGCACGCACGCGATCGCGTCGCGATGTTCGCCTCGAGCTCGGCAACGGAGTCGCGCAGCAACACCTCGTCTGCGGTGTCGAGCGCGTACCGGATCCCGTGCACCGAGCTCATCCAGCGGTAGAAGCGCAGGCGAGCCGTGAAGTTGGAGTCGAACGGACCGTAGTGCTCGAGCACCGAACGCACGCCAGAGAGCTCAAGCGTATTGAAGAGGCCGACTAAGTCGATGGCGGGATCACCAACCGTCGCGTCCTCGAAGTCGATCATCGCCGGC
>JBEVLJ010000339.1:0-5386 GCA_040509195.1 Acidimicrobiia bacterium | reverse complement strand
CGTCGAGGGCGCGCGAGGGCGAGTAGCCGTCCATGTCGTCGGCGCGGAACACGGCCGCGCTGATGATCTCCCGTGCGAGCTGACGTTGCTCTCGATCGGGGCCGTTGGGATCACCGCGTCCGAACACCACTCCACTCATGACGACGATGTTCGCGCGTCGACCTCGTCGAGTTCCTCCTCAGCGGCGATCGCTGGGCCAGTTCGGTTGCATGAGGTGCCAGTCTTCGGGCGCGGCGCGGATGAGCTCCTCGAAGCGATGCGCGAGGTCTTGGGTGATGCGCTCCACGTCGGCGCGGATGCCGCCCTGCCGCGCGGTGTCGAGCGGCGGGCCGATCTGCAGCCGATGACGACCATGCGGCAGGAAGTAACACCCCACAGGGATCAGGGGCGCGCCGCTGCGCAACGCCATCAACGCAGGGCCACCCGGCATCGTGGTGTGCTCTCCGAAGAACTCGACGTCGATGCCGTCGCCCGTGAGATCGCGGTCGCACAGCAGGCACACCGCGTCGTTGGCGCGCAGCGCGTGGAGCACCTCGTTGCCGGCGGTCGGCGACAGCGGGATCACCCGCATGCCGAGCTCGGCACGCGTGCGAACGAACCAGTCGAAGAGCTCCGGCGGTTCGAGCGGCTCGGCGACGACCGTGGTGGTGACGCGCTGCGCACCCGCGAGCCACGCGCCGGCGAAGTCCCAGTTGCCGAGGTGCGGCAACGCAAGCACCACACCGTTGCCCGCGTCGAGCGCGTTGCGAATGTGATGGAAGCCCACCTCGTCGACGTGGTCACCGAGGAAATCGGCTGACGCGCCAGGGAGCCGGAACAACTCGTAGAAGTAGCGTCCGTACGACTCGAACGTGGACGCGACCTCGCCGCGAGACGCGCGCGCGTCGGATGGGGCCCCGTGCACACGTGCGAGGTTGCGTCGCACCTGACCCGAGCGGTCGCCCATGAAGCCGAGCCCGACGAGCTGCGAGATGCCGCGCACCACGGGCGTGCCGATCGGCGCGGGGATCAGACGCGCCACTTCGGCACCTGCGCGATACACGTAGTAGGTGCTGCGACCGGCCACCGTAGGAGAACGAGTTGCGACGAGACGGGGGGCGCTACGAGCGCGGCGACGAACCGGACCGGCCGCGCGGGCGGTCGATCTGCGGACGTCGTGCCGCCCACCACTCGGCGAACGTGGTGGAACGCTCGCCCTCGGCGCGTGCGCGCGTGTGACGGGCGCGCCCGCTACGTCGCGGACGCTCCGAGCGCGGCGTGGCTTGACGCCACACCATCACGAAGCGCTGCACTGCGGTGAACGCCGTGAGCACGAGCATGATCCAGAGCACCGGCACGAGGATGTCGAAGGCCAGGCCGATGCCGAGCAACACGAGGCGCTCGGCGCGCTCCATGAGCCCGCCGCGCGCGACGAACCCGAGCGACTCGGCACGGGCCCGCTCGTAGGTGATGAGCATCGACAGCGCGAGCACCGCCATCGCGAGCACCGCGAGGTGCTGGCCCTGGTCGGAGAGGTACCAGGCGACACCGACGAAGATCGACGCGTCCGCGACGCGGTCACACACGGAGTCGAAGAACGCTCCGCGCGGCGACGCCTTGCCGCTGGTGCGCGCAACCGAGCCGTCGAGGATGTCGGGCAGTCCCGTGAGGATCAGGCCCAGCACACCGAGCAGCAGGTGCCCATCGGCGATGACCAGGCCCGTGAGCACGGCGAAGCCGAGCCCGATGAGCGTGAGGCCGTCGGCGCTCACGCCGAGGCGGCCAAGACCGCGTCCAACGGGTTCGAGGCCCCGCTCGACCGAGACTCGCAGGCGGCCGTCGAGCATGTCTGCTCCTCGAGAGAGGTGGTGAGCGCCAAGTGCCAGCCGCGATCAGGGGGCCGGCGCACGAGGCAGCTCGTGGGTGAACGACTGCCCTTCAGGCTACCAGCCTCCCAGCGGCCATCCGGTCACCCAGCGGGCACCGTCACGAGGGCCGAGCGCAGCTGCTCCGGATGCGCCGATCAGGACATGGGCGTACACTCCGCGCAACACGACGGAGACGAAGTTCGTTCACTGGACCCTGGGGGGTGGCGGTGCCGACACCATCGTTCTCGAACACGGCGTTCTCGACCGCGGAGATCCGCAACGTGGCGCTCGTCGGCCACGGACACGCGGGCAAGACCTCGCTCGCCGAGGCGCTGCTGTTCACCGCGGGGGCGATCCCCCGCCTCGGATCGGTCGACGACGCCAGCACCGTCACCGACTTCGACCCCGAATCGGCGCGGCGCGGCATCTCGGTGTCGTTGGCGATGGCACCGTTCGTGGCCGAGGGGGTGAAGGTCAACCTGATCGACACGCCCGGCTACGCCGACTTCGTGGGCGACGTCGCGGCTGCGCTGCGCGTCGCCGACCTCGCGGTGTTCGTGGTCTCCGCGGTGGAAGGCGTGGAGGTGCAGACCCAGGCGGCCTGGCGCATGGCCGAAGAGCTCGGCTTGCCACGCGTGATCTTCGTGAACAAGCTCGACCGCGAACGCGCGTCGTTCGATCGCACACTCGACCAACTGAAGGACGCATTCGGCCAAGGAGTCGCGCCCCTGCAGCTCCCGATCGGCGAGGAGGCCGCGCTCGAAGGGGTGATCGAGCTCCTCGATGACACGGCCGTGCTCTACACCAGCGGTGACGCGCGCGGCACCGGGATCATCGGCTCGATCCCCGACGAGCTCGCGCACCGCGAGCACTCGGTGCACGACGCGCTCGTCGAGGGCATCGTGGTCGGTGACGACGACCTGATGGAGCGCTACCTCGCCGACGAGACGATCGCCATCGACGAGCTCGCGGGCGCGTTGGCATCGGGCATCGCGCAGGCCACGGTGTTCCCCGTGTTGTGCGGGAGCGCCACGAAGCTCGTGGGCATCGATCGGCTCGCTCACTTCATCGTGCGTGAAGGCCCGGCGCCTGATGCGGGCGCCACCGAGGAACATCGCGCGCACGACGGCGAGCCGGTGGCGGTGGTGTTCAAGACCATCGTGGATCCGTACGTGGGACGCGTGAACCTGTTCAAGGTGCTGCAAGGCACCGTGAAGACGGACGTCACGCTGGTGAACGGCCGCACCATGACCGACGAACGCCTGCACCAGCTGACCGTCATGCGCGGCAAGGAGCACGAGCCGGTCGGCGAGGTCGGGCCCGGCGACATCGGCGCGGTCGCGAAGCTTGGCGACACCGCGACGGGCGACGTGCTGGGCTCGCGCGGAGCCGACCTCACCGTCGCGCCGTTCGATTCGCCATCGCCGGTGTTGGCGATCGCGATCCGCGCGAAATCGAAGACCGATGAAGACAAACTCGCCAACGCTTTGCACCGTCTGCTCGACGAAGACCCTGCATTGCAGTTGGAGCGCAGCACCGAGACGCACCAGACGCTGCTGCGCGGCATGGGTGAGACGCACCTCTCCATCGCGCTCGAACGACTGCATCGCAAGTTCGGCGTGGAGGTGGAGACCGACGACGTGCTCGTCGCCTACCGCGAGACCATCACCGAGCCCGCCGACGCGGAGGGCAAGTACAAGAAGCAGACCGGTGGGCACGGGCAGTTCGGCATCGCGTTCGTGCGGGTCGAGCCACTCGAGCGCGGCGCGGGATTCGAGTTCGACGACAAGGTGGTCGGTGGCGCGATCCCCCGCCAGTTCATCCCCGCGGTCGAGAAGGGCGTGCGCGAGGTGATGGACCACGGCGGCGTGTTCGGCTACCCCGTCGTCGATGTGAAGGTCACGGTGTACGACGGCAAGTACCACCCCGTCGACTCGTCGGAGATGAGCTTCAAGATGGCGGGGTCGATCGGCTTCCGCGAAGCGATGGCACAGGCGTCACCGATCTTGTTGGAGCCAGTGAGCGAGCTCGTGATCACCGTGCCCGAGGCGCACCAGGGCGACGTGATGGGCGACCTCAACTCCAAGCGTGGTCGCATCCACGGCACCAGCGCGCTCGGTCGCGGCGAGGTGGAGATCGTCGCGTTGGTCCCCACGTCGGAGGTGCTTCGCTACGCGATCGACCTGCGATCCATCACCGGAGGGCGCGGACGCTTCACGAGCGAGCACTCGCACTACGACCCGCTCCCGACGAACCTCACCGACAAGGTGTCGGGACGCGGCGAGCCGGCGCGCGTCTAGACAAGGCCGAACTTCGACCAGTCTTCGGGGTTCGGTTCGGCGTAGTCGCCGATGACGTGCCCGTCGACCGCGTCGAGCTCGACGAGGCCGCGCATCGTGGGCGGCGAGTCGGCGCTGTAGAGCAGGATCTGCCACACCGGACGGGAACGCAACCCGCGCCACGACATCTGCGCGCTCGCGTGGCCCACCGCAAAGCCGATCGCGCGTGACGCGATCTGCAGCGCTTCGGTCTGATCGATGTTGAGCGGCCACGCGGTCAGGTAGTGGTACAGCGACACGAGGCCGAGGAAGATCGCGGCGGCGAGCAGCCCACGGTTGTCGCCGAGCAGCCAACCCCCGGCGCAGAGCAACGAGAGGATCAGGTACATCGTCGCGGGGATGCGACGGCGGGTCGGCGGCGGGAAGAGGTACGGGCCGACGTACGCGGTGACGTCGAGATCGTCGGGCAGCACGTCGCCTTCTGCCCGTTCAGCCGCGGAGGCGGTCGACGGCGCGGTTGCTTCCTCGATCGGCTCGTCGGTCACGGGTGCGAGGCTACGCCGGCCAGTTGGCGCGCAGCTTGTCGTAGCTGGCGCGGAGGCTCTCGGGGAGCACTCGGGCCTCGGCGACCGACGTCATGAAGTTGGTGTCACCGTTCCAACGGGGCAAGGCATGCACGTGCACGTGTCCAGGCACCCCGGCACCCGCCGCGCGCCCGATGTTGACGCCGACGTTCATCCCCTCGGGATGGAAGGCGCCGTCGAGCGCGGCCGTGGCGTCTTGCGTGAGCGCCATCACCGAGTTCGCCTCGTCGCGCGACAGCTCCACCAAGGTCGCGACGTGACGCAGCGGCGCGACCATCAGGTGGCCCGACGTGTAGGGGTACGCGTTCATCACCGCGAAGGCGTGCTCGTTGCGCGCGAGCACCATCGCTTCTGCGGGGTCGGCCGCGGCGAGCGTGCAGAACAAGCACTCACCCGGTCGCACATCGACACCCGCCACGGTCTCGATGTATTCGGCGCGCCAACCCGCCCAGAGACGGTCGAGCGTCACAGGTTGCCGCGGGTCTCGACCACGTCGCGCAGCCGCGCGACGAAGTCGTCGACGGCAACGTCGCGCTCAGGGCGTTCGCTCCCCCGCACGTTGAGGCCGACGGTGTCGTGGTCGACGTCGCTGTCGCCGACGACGAGCACGTACGGCACCTTCTGCATCTTGGCGTCGCGCACGCGCGCGCCGAGCGTGTCGAGGTGCGCACCGATC
>JBEVLJ010000338.1:0-3055 GCA_040509195.1 Acidimicrobiia bacterium | reverse complement strand
ACCTGCCGATCGCGGCGGGACTGTCATCGAGCGCATCGCTGCAACTCGCAGTGGCCCTCGCGCTGGGCTTCGACGGCAACGCCTTGGAGCTCGCCACCACGTGCCAGCGAGCCGAGCAACGCGCGACCGGCGCGCCGACCGGCATCCTCGACCAGCTCACCATCGCGTCGGCCGTCGACGGCGCATTCGTGCTCCTCGACTGTGAGTCGCGGCGGACGAACGCGATCCCGTTTCCGAGCGAGCTCGCGATCGTGTGCGTCGACTCGGGCGAGCGGCGCACGGTCGCCGACTCCGCGTATCGCGAGCGGCGCGACGAGTGCGTCGCCGCCGAACGTGAGATCGGCCCGCTGCGGCACGCGACGCGCGGCGACGTCGCAACGATCCGCCACGACACGGTACGACGGCGCGCGCATCATGTGGTGAGCGAGAACCAGCGCGTGCGCGACTTCGTCGATGCACTGCGCGACGCGCGCTACGGCGACTGCGGCGCACTTCTGCTCGAAGGACACGCTTCGCTGCGCGACGACTTCGAAGTGACGACGCCGCGGCTCGACGAGTTGGTCTCACACCTCTCGACGCTTCCCGGCGTGTATGGCGCGCGCATGACGGGCGCGGGCTTCGGCGGACACGTGATCGCGCTGTGTCGCGCCGACACCGATGCTGCGGATCAGTTGGGTTGGAGAGCCCGCGCGTCGCAGGGCGTGCGCGTCAATTGACCGAGTCAGCGCGATGTGGCAGCACCCAGTTCGGCCGCGGGAAGTGGCACGTGTACCCGTTGGGATACACCTCGAGGTAGTCCTGGTGCTCGGGCTCGGCTTCCCAGAACGCGCTGGCCGCGGTGACCTCAGTGACCACCTTGCCGGGCCAGATGCCCGACGCCTCGACATCGGCGATGGTGTCTTCAGCGACGCGCTTCTGCTCGTCGCTCGTGTAGAAGATCGCCGAGCGGTAGCTGTCGCCGATGTCGTTGCCCTGCCGGTTCAGGGTGGTGGGATCGTGGATCTGGAAGAAGAACTCCAACAAATCGCGGAACGAGATCACACTCGGATCGAACACGATCTCGATCGCCTCGGCATGCCCGCCGTGGTTCCGGTACGTCGCGTGGTCGACATGGCCGCCCGTGTACCCGACGCGACTCGAGATCACGCCCGGACGCTTGCGGATCAGATCCTGCATGCCCCAGAAGCAGCCGCCGGCCAGGATTGCAGTTTCCGTTTCGGTCGTCATGTCGCACTCCGCTCGCTCGGGCCTTGCTCCTCAACTGGCTCCACAACTGTTGCCATTCAACCCGACGGGTAGCCTCGACGCCCCGCCCCCGTAGCTCAGCGGATAGAGCACCGCCCTCCGGAGGCGGTGGCGCAGGTTCGAGTCCTGCCGGGGGCACCGACCTCATTGTCGCTCGCCGCTGAGGCCTGCAACGTGCGCGTGACCCCTTCGAGGACGCGTCAGCCCCGACGCCGGCGGGCGGAAGCTTGCGCCACCATCGGCGGCACGTAACCCGCGTCGGCCCAGCTGAAGTTGGTGCCCGGCGGGACGATCTCGTCGATCGCGTCGAGCAGATCGCTGCTGAGCTCCACGTCGACCGCAGGCAGCTGCGTGACCAGCTGCTCCATCGTGCGCGGCCCGATGATCGCGGAAGTGACCGCCGGGTTGTTGATCACCCACGCGATCGCGAGGTTCACGAGCGAGATGCCCGCGTCGTCGGCCAGCGCGCCGAGCGCGTCGGCCGCGTCGAGCTTCGCTTGGTTCTGTGGGAGTGAGAGGTCGAACCGCGCCGGCATGCGGCCCGCGCGATGGCTCGTGATGTCGTCGCTGCCCTTGCGCCACTTGCCCGACAACCAGCCGCTCGCGAGCGGGCTCCACGGGATGACGGCCATGCCGTAGCGGTCACACGTGGGCAGCACGTCGGCCTCGACGCCGCGCACGAGGATGGAGTACGGCGGCTGCTCACACACGAACCGCGACAGGTTGCGCTTGTCCGACACCCACTGCGACTCCACGATCGATGACGCGGGGAACGTGGAGCTGCCGAGGTAGCGCACCTTGCCCTGGTGCACGAGGTCGGTGAGCGCGCCGAGCGTCTCGTCGAGATCAGTGGCGGGGTCGTGACGGTGGATCTGGTACAGGTCGATGTAGTCCGTGTCGAGACGGCGCAGGCTCTCTTCACACTCGCGGATGATCCAGCGGCGCGAGTTGCCGCGCATGTTCGGGTCAGCCCCCATGTTGCCGTGCACCTTGGTCGCGAGCACGAGTTCGTCACGACGACCTTGGATCGCCTTGGCGACGATCTGCTCCGACTCGCCCGCGCTGTACACGTCGGCGGTGTCGATGAAATTGATGCCGGCGTCGAGCGCGGCATGGATCACGTCGATCGACTCGTCGTGGTCGGGGTTGCCCCACGCGCCGAACATCATGGCCCCGAGGCACAGCGGGCTCACTCGCATGCCGGTTCGTCCGAACTCGCGGTACTCCATCGATCGACTCCTCATCGCGTCTTCGGGTCAGCGCGGCGACTCGCCGCCACAGTCGCTCCTCGCTGGAAGCTACTGCGACGGCGAGCCGTCGATTCCGGGGGGTCTACGGACGTGCCGGTGCTCGATTGGTGCATGAGCACCTACGAGGCGGCACCGATCTTGTCGCTGGTGGTGCGGGCACCATCGGTCTTGGCGAACGTGTTCGGCACCGGGTACTGCCCGAGCAGGAAGTTCAAGATCGCCGCGTGCTGCATCTCGACCGGCGCGATCGTTGCCGCCGTCGCGATGCCCGGCTTCGACTTCACTGCGTCGATCGCCGCGAGGTACGTGGCTGCTGCGCCGTCCTCGAGCGTGAGCGCGAGCTTGGCGAGCCCCGGCACGTCCTTCACTTGTGCGAAGGCCGTGTCGACCTGCTGCTTCACGGTGAGGTCGACGCCGTCGACCGCCCGCTTGCCCGCACCGGTGAGCACACCGTTCCACGCCGCGGCGTGGTCCTTGTGGTGGCTCTGCGCGGTGGTCGCGAAGGTCACGACCGCAGGTGGCACGGCACCGAGTTTGCCGGCAGTCGCTGCGGCGATCCC
>JBEVLJ010000337.1:0-5721 GCA_040509195.1 Acidimicrobiia bacterium | reverse complement strand
GAGGGCGACACGGTGTCGTGTCGGGAGCTGCACGCGTCGGGTCACACCACGCAGCCGCCGGCGCGTTACACCGAAGCGAGCTTGGTGAAGGAGCTCGAAGAGCGCGGCATCGGTCGCCCGTCCACGTACGCGGCGGTGATCGACACGATCACGCGACGCGAGTACGTGTGGAAGAAGGGCAGCGCGCTCGTTCCCACGTGGACGGCGTTCGCCAAGGTGCAGTTGCTCGAGCGCTACTTCACCCACCTCATCGACTACGAGTTCACCGCCACGATGGAAGAGGCGCTTGACGCGATCGCGCGCGGCGAAGGTGAAGCGGAGAAGTGGCTGCACTCCTTCTACTTCGGCAACGGCCAGGTCGGGTTGCGCGACCTCGTCGGTGAAGAGCACCTTGCCACCATCGACAAGGCCGAGGTGAACGCGGTCCGGCTCGGCAAGGATGCCGAGGGTCGCGAGCTGATCGTGCGCGTGTGGCCCAACGGCGCCAACCTCGAGCGCGGCGACGAGAAGGCACCCATCCCCTTCGACGTCGTGCCCGACGACATCATGAACGTCGCCGACGAGCTCATCGCTCGCGGCGCGGGTGGTCCACGCGAGCTCGGTGAGGATCCCGACACCGGGCTCACCGTGCTCGCGCTCAGCGGGCGCTTCGGTCCGTTCGTGCAACTCGGTGAGCAAGCCGAAGGTTCGAAGGAGAAGCCGAAGCGCGCGTCGTTGTTCGCGTCGATGGACCCGTCGTCGATCACGCTCGACGAAGCGCTCGCGCTGCTGTCGCTCCCACGTGCCGTCGGCGCCGGCGCCGACGGCGGGGAGATCACCGCGCAGAACGGTCGGTACGGTCCCTACCTCAAGAAGGACACCGACACGCGCAGCCTCACCGCCGAGGAGCAGCTCTTCACCGTCACGCTCGAAGAGGCGGAAGCGATCTTCGCGCAGCCGAAGCAACGTCGCGGTCGGGTGGCGAAGCCGCCGCTCGCCGAGCTCGGCGCGCACCCGGAGTCGGGGGCGCCGGTGCGCATGCTCGACGGCCGCTTCGGGCCCTACGTCACCGACGGCACGACCAACGCGTCGATCCCGCGCGGTGTGGAAATCGCGTCGGTCACCCTCGAGCAAGCTGTCGAGTTGATGCGCGAGCGCGCCGCGCGTGCGCCCGCCACGAAGAAGAAGGCGACGAAGAAGAAGGCGGTCAAGAAGTCCGTGAAGAAGACCGCGAAGAAGACGGCCAAGAAGACCGCAGCGAAGAAGACGACGCCCACGAAGATCGCCAAGAAGGCCACGTAGCCTGAACGCGCACCCCGCCGACCCTCCACACCGGAGCGCCGCCGATGGTTGACGAGCAGCCCGTCGATCCTGGGCCGTCGAACCCGAAGAAAGCGCCGTTCATCCCTCCCGCGGCCGACACGCCGTTGCCCGACGCGCCGTGGCGCGTGTTCGGGACGCAGTCGTTCTTCCGCTTGTGGCTCGCGCAGGTGATCTCCAGCACCGGCGACTGGATCGGCTTGATCGCGATCCTCGCCATCGCGGCGCGCGTGTCCGACAACTCCGGCGCGGCGGTGAGCCTCGTGATGCTCACCCGCGTCTTGCCAGGGTTCCTGCTCGGCACGGTCGGCGGCGTGATCATCGACCGCTTCGACCGTCGCAAGGTGATGGTGCTGTGCGACATCGGGCGCGCGTGTCTGCTCATCACGCTGCCGTTCGTCGAGAACATGTTCGGGCTCGTGCTCGTGTCGCTCGGCCTCGAGCTGATGACGTTGCTGTGGGGTCCGGCGCAGGCTGCGACGGTGCCGCACTTCGTCCCAGAGGAACAGCTCGCGTCGGCGAACTCGTTGTCACTCGCCGCGTCGTTCGGCACCTTCCCGATCGCGTCGATCATCTTCTCGTTCCTCGCCGCGGTCGCCACCGTGCTCGGACGGCTCGACATCATCTCGGCGTTCAACGTCGACTCCGAGGTGCTCGCGCTGATGTTCGACGCATGTTCGTTCCTCGCGTCGGCGTTCATCGTGTGGCGCTTGCCGTTCCCGCGTCGCGAACGCACGAGCGAGCGACGCATCGACTGGCCCGACACGTACAGCGACATCAAGGAAGGCCTGAGCTTCATCGGCAAGAACCCGCTCGTACGCGGGGTGATCATCGGACTCGGGTTCGGCATCATCGGCGGCGGCGCGATGATCCCGCTGGGTCCTGCGTTCGCCGCGGAGGTGCTGTCGGGCGGCAGTGCTGCGTTCGGGGCGTTGATGACGGCACTCGGGTGTGGCGCGGCGGCGGGCGTGGTCACGTTGCTGTGGCTGCAGGGCCGCTTGCCGCGCTCGACCGTGTTCGCGGCGGCGGTGGTCGGCACGGGCACCGCACTGATGTTCGCCGCGACCTTCTCCTCACTCGCGCCCGCCGTCGTGTTCATCGCGCTGGTCGGCGCGTGTGCAGGCACCTCGTACGTGACCGGCTTCACCGTGTTGCAAGAGAACGTCGGCGACGACATGCGCGGCCGCATCTTCGCCGCGCTTTACACGGTGATCCGGCTGTGCTTGCTGATCTCGCTCACCATCTCGCCGCTGTGGTCCGACTTCTGGGACTGGGTCACGAGCGCAGTGTTCGAACACCAGGCGATCGAGATCGGGCCCTACGTGTACGAGATGCCTGGTGTGCGCGTCGCATTGTGGGGTGGGGGTCTGATCACGCTGTGCGCCGGACTGGTCGCGTGGTACTCGATCGCGCAGGCGCGGCGCGACGATCCCGAAATCGAGGAGAAGGCCGCGACGCATCAGCGCGAGCTGTCCGATGCTGATGTCGCGCGCGTGCGTGAGGAAGAGGCGGCGTCGAAGAACGGCACCGCACCCGTCACCGAGATCTCGACCGTTCCTGCAGCAAGCGACGATCACGACGATGACGAAGCGGTGGCCACATGACCCGCGGCCAGTTCGTCGTGCTCGAAGGCGGCGATGGCAGTGGCAAGAGCACGCAGGCCGCATGTCTCGCATCCGCGTTGCGCGAGCGCGGGATCGCGGTGTGTGAGACCTTCGAACCGGGCGCGACCGCGGCCGGCGCGGTGATGCGCGAGCTGCTGCTGCACGGCGACGCTCCCGTGTCGGCCATCGCAGAAGCGCTGTTGATGGCGGCCGACCGTGCGCAGCACGTCGCCGAAGTCGTGGGCCCCGCACTCGAACGCGGCGACTGGGTCGTGTCGGATCGCTTCCTTCCGTCGTCGCTCGTGTACCAAGGCGTGGTCCGGGGACTCGGAGTCGACACCGTGCGTTCCATGAACGCGTTCGCGAGCGACACGGTCGTCCCTGACGTGGTGATCGTGATCGACGTCCCCGACCACGTTGCGCGGACCCGGCGCGGCGACGAAGCCGATCGCCTCGAAGCGGAAGGCGACACCTTCCACGCGGCCGTCGCCGACGCCTACCGATCCCTCGCCGTCAGCGAAGAGTGGGTGGTCGTCGACGGCGACGGCGACACCGACGTCGTCGCGGCGCGTGTCCTCGGCGTCGTCGAGTCCCGCCTGGCAGGATGACCGGGATGAGCCCCGACTCCACGATCGCGACCACACCCGCGGGTTGGGATCGCGTGGCGGGACAGCCCGACGCGGTCGCGCTCCTGCAGCACATCGCGGAGCGTCCCTCGCACGCGTACCTGCTCGTCGGACCACGTGGATCCGGAGTCGAGGAAGCGGCGCGGTGCTTCGCGGCCGCGGTCGTCGCGCCCGACGACCCGCGTTCGTTCGACCTCGCGCTGCGCGGCGTGCACCCCGACGTGATCGAGATCGACCCTGCAGCGAACCAGATCCGCGTCGACGACGCGCAGCACATCCTCGACGAGGCGTACCGCAGCCCGATCGAGGGCGAGCGCAAGGTGATCCTCGTGTTCGAAGCCGAGCGGCTCAACGAGCAGGCGGGCAACAAGCTGCTGAAGACGCTCGAGGAGCCGCCGAACTCGGCGATGATCGTGCTCGTCACCTCGGGTGCCGACCAGCTCCTCTCGACGATTCGTTCGCGCTGTCAACGCGTCGACTTCGCGCACCTCAGCACCGAGTCGATCGCGACGGCGCTGCAGCACTTCGGGTACGACGAGCGCAGCGCAGCCTTGTACGCAGGCCTCTCGGGCGGACGGCTCGATCGCGCGCGCGCGTTCGGTGCGCGTCTCGCCGGCGTGCGCGCCGCGTTCCTCGACGTCGCAACCACGTGCGACGGTTCCGGTGCGCACGTCGCGCGCAGTGTCGCGAGCGTGCAAGATGCGATGCAAGACGCCGTCGCCGACGTGGAATCCGCCCAAGCAGCCGAGCTGGCGCACCTCAGCGCCGAGCTCGAATCGAGTGGCTATCCGGATCGCGTCGTGCGCACGCAGCTCCGTCGATTGGAAGAGCAGCACAAGCGCGCGCACCGTCGCGCTCGCACCGAAGTGCTCATCGAGGGCATCACCGTGCTGGAGACGGTGTACCGCGACGCGCTCGCCGGCCCGACCGCAGCGCCGCTCAACACGGATCGACCGACCGTGATGCTCGAAGCGCGGTCGTGCAACCGAGCGCTCGGCGCCTGTCGCGCGGCTCGGCAGGCACTCGCGGAATTCAACCCGAACGAGTCGCTCCTGCTCGAACGTCTCTTCCTGCACCTCCCCGCGGTCCCGCGCTGATCGACGACACGCTGGAACGGCGGGAAGCGAGCGGGTCGGCTCCGGTAGGCTCACCGGCCACGCCGGAGTAGCTCAGATGGCAGAGCAGCTCACTCGTAATGAGCAGGCCAGGAGTTCAAGTCTCCTCTCCGGCTCCACTTGCCACGTCAGCCCACCGATCGGACCTCCCCGCTAGCGTCCAATCGCATGGCCTACGCATCGATCGATGGTGTCGACATCTGGTTCGAGGAACGTGGCGACCGCGACAGCAGCGCGCCGCCGCTGATCGCGCTGCACGGCGGGATCATGACGTTCGAGGCCAGCTTCGACGCGGTGCTCCCATGGCTGGCCGAAGGTCGGCGGGTCATCGGCGCGGAATTGCAGGGCCACGGCCACACGGCCGACACCGGGCGCGCCATGTCGATCGAACGCTTCGGTGACGACATCGCCGAGCTCATCGACGAGGTTGCCGACGGCGGTCCGGTCGACCTGTTCGGCTACAGCCTCGGCGCGCTCACGGCCACGAGCGTCGCCCTGCGCCAGCCCGCCAAGGTCCGGCGCCTCGTGCTCGCCGCGGTGAACATCCGGCCCGACGGCTACCACCCGGAGATCACCGCGCCCGAGCAAGACGACCCGCGCCTCCCCACCGAGGAGGAGTTCGCGCAGTGGCAGGCGAACTACGACGCCGTCGCACCGAACCCGGCCGACTTCTTCCCGTTCCTCGAACGCATGCAGCCGGTGGTGCACGACTGGCCGGGTTGGACCCACGACGAGATCCGCAGCATCACCGCGCCGACGCTTCTCGTGATCGGTGATCGCGACTTCGTGCGGCTCGATCACGCCGCGGAGATGCTCGATCTCTTTCCGGACTGCCGTTTGACGGTCCTCCCCGCCACCCGGCACACGGAGGTCTTGCAGCGCTCCGACCTGCTGCGAGACGTGGTGCTTCCCTTCCTGGCCTGAGGCACACCACCGCTGCATTCGCGAGCCATTCAAACCGAAGAACACCGCGCATGCGGTTTTTTTCACCAGTCTGACTTGCATTCACGAGGGTACCCTGCAGTAGCGTCCGCGGCTCATGGCTGCATACAAGGTGGGACAAGTCGCAGAACTGCT
>JBEVLJ010000336.1:0-16353 GCA_040509195.1 Acidimicrobiia bacterium | reverse complement strand
CCGACGCGGTTCGAAGCGAGTTGGGTGTCGACGTCGATCTCGTGCTCGACGGCGGCCCGTGCGTGGTCGGGGTGGAGTCGACCATCGTCGATTGTTCACGCGTAGGGAATGGTGATGGGGACGACGTGGCGTTCCTGCGGGTCGGTGGCATCGGACGGGAGCAGATCGAGGCGGTGCTCGGGCGGGCGGTCACGTTGCACACCACGGGTGACGGCGCACGCCGCGCGCCGGGAACGCTCGCGTCGCACTACGCGCCTCGTGCTCGGGTGGAGCTCACGACCGGCGACGAGTTGACGCAACGAGTGGCTGACGCGACCGCCGCCGGCGCGCGGGTCGGGATCATCGGTTTGCGCGACGCGATGAGTCAAGCTGGTGGCGTGTCAGCTGCAGGGGGGCCAGCTGTCGACGACGTCTGCGTCTTGGTCGCGCCGCGCGACCACGACGAGTACGCGCGCGTGCTGTACGCCGCCCTGCGCGACGCCGACGCTCGCGGTCTCGACGTCGTGATCGCGGTACCACCCTCCGATGAAGGCCTCGGCGCCGCGGTCGCCGATCGACTCCGCCGCGCGGCTGCGCCCCGGCCGTGAGCTCCGACGCGCCGATCGGCGTCTTCGACTCCGGCCTGGGCGGTCTCACGGTGCTGCGCGCATTGATCGACGTGTTGCCCAACGAGGCGATGATCTACTTCGGTGACAACGCTCGGTCGCCGTACGGACCGAAGCCGCACGACGAGGTTCACGGGTACGCGCTCGAGATCGCGGATCTGCTCGTGGCCCGCGGCGCGAAAGCGCTCGTGGTCGCGTGCAACAGCGCGACGGCCGCCGCGCTCGACACGCTGCAGCACACACTCCCCATTCCGGTCGTCGGCGTGATCGAACCTGGTCTCCAAGCCGCGATGAGCGTCACCCGCACCGGCAAGGTCGGGGTGATCGGCACTGTCGGCACCATCGCGTCGGGTTCGTATCAGCGGCTCGCGGCAGCGATCGATCCCGCGGTCGAGCTCACCTGCGCGGCCTGTCCCGGGTTCGTGGAGTTCGTCGAAGCCGGTGACGTCGACTCGGATCAGGTGCACGTGCTGGCCGAACGGTTGTTGGCCCCGGTGCGCAACGCCGGCGTCGACACGCTCGTGCTCGGTTGCACCCACTATCCATTGCTCGCCCGTACCATCGGTGACGCGATGGGCAGAGAAGTGGTGTTGGTGTCCAGCGCCGACGAGACCGCCTTCGCGGTTCGGGAACGACTGGCCGAAGAAAAGTTGCTCGTGTCGGGGGCACACGAGGCCGATCACACGTTTCTGACGAGTGGATCGGTGGCAACGTTCGGCCAGCTCGGGGTGCGGTTCCTCGGACCCGAGGTGGCGACGGTCGAGGGATGGCAATGGAGCTGACGGTGTTGGGGTGCTCGGGCTCGTTCGGAGCCGCGGGCGGGGGTGCGTGCAGTGGCTACCTGCTGCGCTCCAACGGAACCGCGATCTGGGTCGATTGCGGCAACGGCACCTTCAGCCACCTCCAGCAGCACCTCGCGATCGAAGATCTCACCGCAGTGGTGATCACGCACGGGCACCCCGACCATTGCGTCGACATCTACGGCCTGCACATCCTCCTGCGCTACGGGCTCGGTCGCGAGAACCTGCCGGTGTTCGCGCCCGAGGGACTCGAAGGCCACCTGGGCGCGCTGGTGTCCGACTTCGGCAACACGTTCGCGTGGAACGCAGTCGGTGATCGCGACCTCGCACGCGTCGGCGACATCGACCTCCGCTTCTCGCGCACCGACCACCCGCCGCCCACGTACGCGGTCGAGGCCACGGTGGGAGAGAAGCGCCTCATCTACACCGCCGACACCGGACCGGGTTGGTCGGTGAGCGCGTTCGAGCCGGGCGCCGACCTCGTGTTGTCGGAGGCCACCTACCTCCATGCGTCGCGGCCGGCTCCGATCCACCTGTCGGCGCGCGAAGCCGGTGAGGCTGCGCGCGAAGCCAAGGCGAAGCGCCTGATCCTCACGCACCTGTGGCCGATGATCGACCCGTCGCTCGCCATCGAAGAAGGCGCCGAAGCCTTCGGCGGGCCGGTCACGCTCGCCGCCCAGCACATGGTGACCGTCGTCTGAGCCATCGACGTGACGGTCGTCTAGCTTCTGCGTCCCATGAGACGTGATGGACGCGAAATCGACGAGCTCCGGCCGATCACCTTCACCCGCGACTTCACTGAATTCGCTGCGGGATCGGTGCTGGTGGAGTTCGGCAAGACACGAGTGCTGTGCACCGCGTCGGTCGAGGAGCGCGTGCCGCCGTGGATGCGCGGCACTGGCAAGGGGTGGGTCACCGCGGAGTACTCGATGCTCCCGGGCGCCACGTCGGAACGCAACGACCGTGAAGCCGCGCGCGGCAAGCAGTCGGGCCGCACGCAGGAGATCCAACGGCTCATCGGTCGTTCGCTGCGCGCGGTCACCGACCTGAAGGTGATGGGCGAGGCGCAGATCACCGTCGATTGCGACGTGTTGCAGGCCGATGGCGGCACGCGCACCGCGTCGATCTGCGGTGGCTACCTCGCCTTGCACGATGCGTGCTCGCGGTTGGTGGCGACGAAGACGATGGCTGCGCACCCCATCGTCGACACGTGCGGCGCGATCTCGGTGGGCGTGGTCGACGCGCTCGGTCATCTCGACCTCGACTACAGCGAGGACGTGCGTGCCGAAGTCGACATGAACGTGGTCATGACCGGCGCGGGAAAGTTCATCGAGGTGCAGGGCACCGCGGAAGGCGCACCGTTCTCGCGCGACGAGCTCGACACGCTGCTCGGTCTCGCGGAGGCCGGCATCCTCGAGATCTTCGATCTGCAGCGCGAGCTGCTCGCCGAACCGCCCGCGCCCCGCAAGGGTTGACGCCCCCGGTGACCACGCGGTTCGTGCTCGCCACCGCGAGCGAGCACAAGGCGCAGGAGATCCGCGAGATCCTCCGCGCCGCGGGCGCGGACATCGAGTTGGTGTCGCGTCCGGCTCACGTCCCCGACGTCGACGAGACGGGCGACACGTTCGAGGCGAACGCGCGACTCAAAGCCGTCGCCATCTGCGAAGCAACGGGGATGCCGGCACTCGCCGACGACACCGGTCTCGAGGTCGACGCACTCGACGGCGCGCCCGGGGTGCGATCCGGTCGGTTCGCGGGCGACCACGACGACGAACGCAACATCGCGAAGGTGCTGGAGCTGCTGCACGACGTGCCGGCGGTGCAACGCTCCGCGCGATTCGTGACCGTGGCGATCGCGTTGTTCCCCGACGGCCGGGAGGTTGCCGCGTTCGGGGAGACCGCGGGGAGGATCGTTGCGCCGGAGGCGCTCGCGCGGGAAGGATTCGCGTACGACCGAGTGTTCGCACCCGACGAAGGCGACGGACGCACGTTCGCCGCGATGTCGGCGTCCGAGAAGCACGAGATCTCGCACCGTGGCCGGGCGTTCCGTACGCTGGCAGACGGCTTGAAGATCATGGACGCAGTCGTCACCTCCCACCTCGAAGAGCCGGAGCACTGAGTGGCCGTCATCGACATCGCCGGATTCGTCGCCGACCTCAAGGATCACGCGGTCGAGCACGGCTTCCACGTGCACGACGAGCGGCACTTCGTCGAGAGCTACTCCCTGCGTCAGAACTGGGAGGTCGACCTCCACCCGGAGGAAGGGTGTGAAGGTCCGGTCGACCTCTACCTGTCGCTCGAGATCGATCCCCGCGTGCTGCTCGGCTTCGAAGACGCGGTGATCGAACGCGGCGACATCGACGATCCGCCCGACGAGTTCCACTTTCCGCTCAACTTCACCTGGGCGCTCCCGCCCCTCGCCTCCGGCCCCGACCTGCTCGTGCTGGCCACCGAGGTCGCGGCGCGGGGCGGCCCCGACCTGCCGCTCGAGGTGTCGGCGATCGACTCGATTCCCGAGGCCACCGACGCGCCGGAGCGGTCGTTGCGGATCATCGCCCACCAGTCGGTGTCGTTGTTGCACATCCGCGACGGCGATGCGGTGTCGTGCGAGGTGCTCGACCGCTGCCTCGACGTGAGCCGCTACCTGCTCGAACAGGCCACCGACTGGCTGATGTAGCGGGTGTACGCGCCTGCGCTTCTCCATCGGCAAGAATCACGGCATGCCGATGCGGGTGGATTGTCGTCACTACGAGAGTCGCACGTACAGCTCGGGTGAGGTGGTGCGGAAGTGTCGCATCGACTTCGCACCCGAAGCGCCGTGGCGGTGCCCCGACGATTGCGTGGGGTACGAGCGCCGCATGATCGACGCGGGGTGGCAGGTCGGTTCGATCGATCGGGGCCTGGCTGCACCCGAGCCCGAGCCCTCCGGCGAAGACGTCGCCGCGCTGCTCGACGCGGCTGAGGAGATCGTGAACAGTGCGGCGCCGGGCATCGTCGAGGAGCTCGGTACGAAGAAGAAGCGCGGCCGCTTCGGCAAGCGCAACCGCAAACGCTGACCCGAGGTTCGTGCGAGCGGGGAGAGTCGAACTCCCACACCTTTCGGTACCAGGACCTAAACCTGGCGCGTCTGCCGGTTCCGCCACGCTCGCGTGCGTGCAGTCTCGCGTGTGGCCGAACGACTTGTGGCTCGGCGAATTGATTCGATACCCTAAACATATGGGCATGGAACAGTGAGTGACCCGAAAAGCACGGGGAGCTCGTCGGGCGATGGCATTCGTGCGGTGGCGCGGCTGACTCGCCAGGTCGAGAAGGCGCTCGGCACGGTCGAGCTCACCTTGCCGCAGTTCCGCGTGCTGTCGACCCTCGACGACGGATCGAACGCGTCGTCGGTACTCGCGCAACGCCTCGCAGTGAGCGCGCCGAGCGTGACGGCGGTGGTCGACGGTCTCGTGACGCGTGGGTACGTGGAGCGCGAGGCCGATCCCGACGACCGTCGCCGTCTCACGTTGCGTCTCACGCGCGCCGGGGAGTCCGCGCTGCGCGCGGCCGACACCGCGATGCTCGAGCGCTTCGACCGGGTGGCCGCGCACCTCGACGACCCGGCCACGGGCACGGACGCGCTTGGCGCGCTCGCGGTGTGGAACACGGCGCTGGAGCGCTTCTTCGAGGCGCGTTCGGCGGCGAAGCAATGACCACCACACGATTCCGGCGCGGCGGCTCTGCGTTTGGTGACGACGTCACGTCGCCGTACGTGCCGATCGGCGTCACACCGAAGTACCCGCCGCCGCGGCGCAACATCGATCCCGACCAGTCGAAGACGTGGTTGGTGCGCGTCCGTCCGATCGCGCTCGCGCACAAGTGGGTGTTCGGCGCGTCGCTCGTCATCTCGTTCGTCGGCCTCGTGTTCCAGGTGCAGATCCCGAAGGTGGTCGGCGAGGCGATCGATGAGTCGATCATCCACACCCAGGTGCCGTTGTCGCACTACGTGGAGCTGCTGATCGGGCTCGCGGTGCTGCGGTTCATCGCGAACTACACGTCGCGCCTCTTCTTGCTGCTCACCGCGTACCGCATCGAGTACGACCTGCGAAACATCATCTACGAGCACCTCAGCCGCATGTCGTTCTCGTTCTACGACCGCGTGCAGTCGGGCCAGTTGATCTCGCGCGCCAACTCCGACATCCGTTCGGTGCAGAACTACCTCTCGCAGGCACCGTTCATCCTCGTGTCGTGCAGCGTGGTGCCGCTCGCGTTCTGGCAGATGCTGCAGATCAACGTGCCGCTCGCGTTCGTCGCGATGTCGACGATGCCGTTCGTGGTGTGGGCCGGCGTCCGGATGCGCAAGGAGCTCTTCCCGGTGTCGTGGCTGATCCAGTCCCGACTCGCCGAGGTCGCCACCACGGTCGACGAGAACATCCAGGGTGTGCGCGTCGTCAAGTCGTTCGCGGCGGAGAACGAGCAGATCAAGCAGCTCACCGTCGCGGCAGAGCGGTCGGCGTACGCCAACGTCGCGCAGGCCAACATCCGGGCCAAGTGGGCGCCGCTCATCGAGAACCTGCCCCGCCTCGGACAGGCCTTCGTGCTGCTCTACGGCGGCTACCTGGTGATTCACAACCAGGCGCAGCTCGGTGACATCGTCGCGTTCAACGGCTACGTGCTGATGCTGATGCCGCCGTTCCGTCAGCTCGGCATGATCATGATGATGGGCCAGCGCGCCGCTGCCTCGGCGCAGCGCATCTACGAAGTGCTCGACGAGCAACCCACCGTCGTCGACCGTCCGGGCGCGGTCGACCTGGTCGAGTGCGGTGGCGACGTGCACTTCGACGACGTCACGTTCGCCTACGCGAACGGCACCCCGATCCTCCAAGACTTCGACCTGCACCTCGCGCCCGGCGAGACCGTCGCCTTGGTCGGTCGCACGGGGAGTGGGAAGAGCACCTCCGCGCGTCTGCTCGGTCGCTTCTACGACGTCGATCACGGCGCGGTCCGGGTCGACGGCAAGGACGTGCGCGAGTTCACGTTGCCGAGCCTCCGGCACCAGATGGGGATGGTGCTCGACGATCCGTTCCTCTTCTCGCTGTCGGTGCGCGACAACATCGCGTACGGACGTCCAGACGCATCGTTCGAAGAGATCAAGGCGGCCGCGGTCGCCGCGGGTGCCCACGACTTCATCGAGCAGCTCGAGTTCGGCTACGACGAAGTGGTCGGCGAGCGCGGCTTCACGCTCTCGGGCGGCCAGCGTCAACGCATCTCGATCGCGCGCACGCTGTTGGTGAACCCGCCGATCCTCGTGCTCGACGACGCCACGTCGGCCATCGACGTGCAGATCGAGCAACAGATCCACCACGCGCTCGAGACGCTGATGGTCGGACGCACCACGCTCATCATCGCCCACCGCTTGTCGACGATCAGCCTTGCCGATCGGGTCGCGGTGCTCGACCACGGTCGCATCGTCGCCACCGGCACCCACGCCGAGCTGTTGGCGACCGAGCCTCGGTACGCGGAGATCCTCGCGCAGGTGGAAGAGGAAGGCGACGAGGACGACGGCGAAGACGCGGCGATCGGCGCGCGTGAGCTCGAGCGCATCGTGTCCGCGCAGGTCGAGATCGATCTCATCGACAGCCGCGAGCTCGAAGCGGAAATCGGCGAGACCACCTGGGCCGACGACTTGGGATTCGGCGACCGGGGAGTGAACTGATGGGGTGGGGCGCCGGTGGCGGCGGCATGTTCGGCGGCGGCGGGGTCGGCCTCGGCGGTCAACCGATGGGCGGCAGTGCGAGCAACCCGGGCAACGGTCTCCCGTTCGCCGGGATCCCGAGCGAGATGCAGGCCGGTGTCGACCGGATCCTGAAGAAGGAGCCGAAGATCGTCGTCGACGATCCGAACTTCTCACACCAGATGACCGAGAACGGCATGTCGCTGCAGAAGATGCTCAGCGCACACCGCGGAATGGTGGCGTTCTCGTTCATCTTCGTGGTGATCGAGGCGATCGGGCTGCAGGCTGGTCCGTTCCTCGGCCAGGTGGGCATCGACGAAGGCATCACGCCGAAGGACTGGAGCGTGATCGTCGCGGTGTCGATCGCGGCGATCATCGCGGTGATCGTGACCGCGATCGCGAGCGCGTTCCGCCTGCGTTCCACCGGCCAACTGTCGGCGAAGGTGATGGCCGAGCTCCGCGTCCGGATCTTCACGCATCTCCAGCGGATGTCACTCGACTACTACACCGACGAGAAGGCCGGCGTCACGATGACGCGGATGACGAGCGACGTGGAATCGCTGCAACAGTTCATCCAGGAAGGCCTCGTGCAGTTCGGCGTGCAGGGCCTCACGATGCTCGTCGTGACGGTCGTGTTGTTCTTCTACAACGTCGAGCTCGCGCTCATCACGTTGTTGCTGATCGTCCCCGCGCTCACCGCGTTGTCGCTGTGGTTCCGCAGCGCATCCGACAAGGGGTACCTCGCGGTGCGTGACGGCATCGCTGGGGTGCTGAGCGACCTGTCGGAGAACCTCTCGGGCGTGCGCATCGTCGCCGGGTTCAATCGCCAGCGCCACAACGTGCTGCACCACCGCAACGTGGTCGGCGAGTACCGCGATGCGAACGACCACACCGCGCACCTCGCGGCCCGCTACGGCGCGGGGAGCGAGGCGATCGGCCTCATCGGCCAGGCCGCGTTGCTCGGCATCGGCGGCAAGATGGTGAGCGACGGCACGCTCTCAGTGGGCGAGCTGGTCGCGTTCATCTTCTACCTCAACTCGTTCTTCCAGCCGATTCAACAGCTGGTGCAGACGTACAACCTGTACCAGCAGGGTCGCGCGGCGATCGTGAAGCTCGACGAGCTGCTGTGCACGGTCCCCACCGTGCTCGAGTCGCCCGACGCGCGGCCGTTGCCCCCCATCGATGGTGACATCGAACTTGTCGACGTCACGTTCGGGTACGACCCGGAGAACCCGGTGCTCAGTCACGTCGACCTGCACATCCACGCGGGCGAAACGATGTCGTTCGTCGGCGCCACCGGCGCGGGCAAGTCGACGATCGCCAAGTTGGTCACGCGCTTCTATGACCCGACCGAGGGCCAGGTGCTCATCGATGGCATCGACCTGCGCGACGTGCAACTCGAGTCGCTGCGCCGACAGTTGGGTGTGGTGCCGCAGGAGCCGTTCTTGTTCGCGGGCACCATGCGCGACAACATCCTGTTCGCGCGACCGAGCGCGACTCCGGAAGAAGTCGACGAAGCCGTCGCGCGGGTCGGTCTCGACGAGCTGATGGGACGTCTGCCCGAGGGGCTCGACACCTTCGTGCACGAGCGTGGCGTGTCGTTGGCCTCGGGGGAACGACAGCTTCTCGCATTGGCTCGCGCGTTCCTCGCGCACCCGCGCGTCCTCGTGCTCGACGAAGCGACGTCGAACCTCGACCTCATGTCGGAGACGTTGGTCGAGCGCGGCCTCGACGCCGTGCTCGAAGGGCGCACCGCGATCGTCGTGGCTCACCGGTTGTCCACCGCGATGCGTGCCGACCGGATCGCCGTGGTTGACGCGGGCGTCATCGTCGAGCTGGGCTCGCACAAGGAGCTCATCGATCTCGGCGGTCGCTACGCGGAGATGTACGAGGCCTGGGTCGCACACCTCGTCGCGCCTGGCGCCAACGCGGCGTAGTGGCGAGCAGTCCGCGCGCGTGGATCGCGGTCGGGATCGGCGGCGCGCTGGGAACGCTGGCCCGCTACGAAGTTGCGCTCGCGTGGCCCACTGACGCGGGCGCGTTTCCCTGGTCGACGTTCGCGGTCAACGTGGTCGGCTCGCTCCTCGTCGGCATGGTGCTGGCGTGGGTCGTCACGTCCCCGCCGGTGCCGGACTGGGTGCGACCCTTGGTCGCCGTCGGGCTGTGCGGTGGTCTGACGACCTTCTCCACGCTCATGGTCACCGACGTGCTGTTGGTGCGCGACGGCGACCGTGCGCTCGCCGCGTTCGACCTCGGCGGGAACCTCGTGGTCGGCGTGCTGGCGGTCACGCTCGGATACTTCGGTGTCCGCCATGCGCTCGGTGAGCGCGGGAGTGCCACGATCGATCCGGAAATCGCCGACTGATGATGTGGCTGGTCGTGGCGGCCGCCGGCGCGTTGGGCGCGATCGCGCGCTTCGGGCTGCACCGCACCGTGGAGGCACGCGTGACTTCGGGCAGCGTGGCGCGCTTGCCGTGGGGCACGATCATCGTGAACGTCGTGGGTTCATTCGCGGCGGGTGTGGTCGTGGGACTGGTGCTCGCGCAGGGCGTCGATCCCGACGTGCGGGTGGTCGTGGCGACGGGATTCCTCGGTTCCTTCACCACGTTCTCGGCCTTCGCGTTCGAGACGGTCGCACTCGTCGACGGCGGCGCCGCGGGCGCGGCGCTGGCGAACGTGGTGGGGAGCGTGGTGGCGGGCCTCGCGGCCGCGGCCCTCGGTCTCGCGCTCACCGGCGCACTCTGACCCGTCGATCATTGGTGACGCGCGCGGTGCCGGCTGCGTTGGCGGATCGGTTGGGCGCGGTGTTGGTCGCGCACTGAGCACGTAAAACTTCGCGCGGTACGCGTCAACGACGCGTCAAGCGTCTTGTCGTGACGTCGCGCCCGTGCTTGTCTCGAAGTCATGGAGCGAGACAGCAACTTCGACCGGGTGGTTCCGGGATACGTGATCGGCGGGCTCGGCCCGATCGCAGTCGCCGCGGTGCTCGTACCGCTGCGCGATCACGTGGCGACCGCGAACCTCGCGTTGATCATGGTGCTGGTCGTCGTGCTCGCGGCGGTGGTCGGCGGTCGGGGCCCGGCGGCGTTGGCCGCAGTGATCGCCGCGGTGTCGTTCGACTTCTTCTTGACGCAGCCGTACCTCTCGATGCAGATCGAGAGCGCCGACGACGTCGAGACGATGGCGATCCTGTTGGTGATCGGCGTGGCGGTCGGCCAGATCGCCGTGCGTTCCCGTCGCCACCGCATCGAGGCGCGCCGCGGTGCGGACGAGATCGCGCGACTGCATCGGATCGCCGAACTCGCCTCGTCCGGTGCATCAGCCGACGTGCTCATCACGACGTTGGAGATGGAGCTCGCCGACGAGCTGCATCTGCGCGACTGCCGGTACGAGCCGGTGGTGATCGCGCGGGTGCTCCCGCGACTCGAGCGCAACGGAGCCGTCACCGGCATGCACGAACATCACTTCGTCGACCGCGGCATGACGTTGCCGCCGGAGTGCGAGTTGCCCGTCGTGGGCCGAGGGCGCGAGCTCGGCCGGTTCGTCCTGGTCGCCGACCCGTCGTTCGGCTGCACGCTCGAGGAGCGCATCGTCGCGGTCGCGATGTCCGACCAGCTCGGCGCGGTCCTCGCCACGGAACCGGATCCGGAGCACATCAACCCTGAGGAGCACTGATGGCCGATCTGTTGGTCGTCGCGGGAGTCGTCGCGTTCTTCGCGATCGCCGCGCTGTTCGTCGCCGCGTGCGACCGCATCATCGGACCCGATCCCGATCCGGTGGTCGCGGTCGACGAGCCGGCGAGCGCCGAGCCCGTGGAGGTCGCGCGGTGACGGCCGACAACATCGCCGGGCTCGTCATCGCGGTGCTGGTCGCGGCGTATCTCGTCGCCGCGCTGCTGCTCCCGGAGAAGTTCTGATGACCGCCGCCGGATGGGTCCAACTGCTCGGCCTCATCGTCTTGATCGTCGCGACCGCGCCGATCCTCGGGCGGTACATCGCGAACGTGCTCGAGGGCACTCCGACTCGGTTGGACCGCGTGTTCGGCCCGATCGAGCGACTCGTCTTCCGCGTGTGCCGGGTCGATCCCGAGCGCGAGCAGCGCTGGAACATCTACGCGATCTCGGTGCTGGCGTTCAGCGCGGTGTCGGTGTTGTTCCTGTACCTGCTCCAGCGGTTGCAGGGGAATCTGCCGTTCAACCCGACGAACGTCGCCGACATGACGCCGGGCTTGGCGTTCAACACCGCGGTCAGCTTCGTGACCAACACGAACTGGCAGAGCTACTACCCCGAGACCCAGATGAGCCACATCGTGCAGGTCATGGGGCTCACGGTGCAGAACTTCGTGTCGGCCGCGGTGGGCATCGCAGTGATGGCCGCGCTGATCCGGGGCATGGCGAGCGTGGGCAAGACCACGCTCGGCAACTTCTGGGCCGATCTGGTGAAGATCGTGTTCCGCGTCCTCCTGCCCCTCGCCTTCGTCGGGGCGCTGGCGCTCGTCGCGGGTGGTGCGATCCAGAACCTGAGCGGCTTCCACACCGTGACCACGGTCACCGGCACCGAGCAGTCCATCCCGGGCGGTCCGTTCGCCAGCCAGGAGGCGATCAAGGAGATCGGCACCAACGGTGGCGGCACGTTCAACGCGAACTCGGCGCACCCGTTCGAGAACCCGACGCCCGTCACCAACTTCCTCGAGAACTACGCGCTGCTCATCATCCCGTTCTCGCTGGCGTTCACCTTCGGTCGCATGGTGAAGGACAAGCGCCAGGGCCGCGCCGTGTTCGCGGTGATGGGGGTGATCCTCATCGGCATGATGCTGGCGGCGGTGTTCTTCGAAGTCGGCGGCAATCCACGCCTCGATCAGGCGGGTGCCGACCAGACCGTCACCGCGCTGTCACCCGGCGGGAACATGGAAGGCAAGGAGCAACGCTTCGGCCCCGTGGCATCGGGGATCTTCGCGGCCTCGACGACGAACACGTCGACCGGCGCCGTGAACTCGATGCACGACAGCTACACGCCACTTAGTGGCGGTGTGGCGATGCTGGGCATGCAACTCGGTGAGGTCAGCCCGGGTGGCACCGGCACCGGACTCAACGGCTTGCTCGTGTTCGCGCTGCTGTCGGTGTTCATCGCCGGGTTGATGGTCGGCCGCACGCCCGAGTACCTGGGCAAGAAGATCCAGGCGTCCGAGGTGAAGCTCCTCGTCATCTACATCCTGATGATGCCAGCAGTGCTGCTCGGGTTCCTCGCCGCGTCGATGTTCGTCGATTCGGTGACGACCACCACCATCTTCAACCCCGGACAACACGGCTTCAGCGAGATGCTGTACGCGTTCTCGTCGGCGGCGAACAACAACGGATCCGCCTTCGCCGGGATCACCGCCACCACCGAGTGGATGAACGTCACGCTCGCCATCTGCATGCTCGTGGGCCGGTTCTTCCTCATCGTGCCGACGCTCGCGATCGCGGGCTCGCTCGCCCGGAAGCACAAGTCGCCGGAGGGCCCGGGCACGTTCCCCACGCACACGCCGCTGTTCGGGGTGCTCGTGATCGGCGTGATCATCGTGGTCGGGGCCCTCACGTTCCTTCCGGCGCTCGCCCTCGGTCCCATCGTCGAACAGCTGAGCCTGTGAACCGCATCCGCACCGTTCGAGTCCCAGAAGGAGAGCACCGTGGCTGGTAGTGCCTCGAAGAGCCTGTTCGAGCCGGCAATCGTGCGCCGAGCGTCGCGTGATGCGTTCGTGAAGCTCGATCCGCGCACGTTGGCGCGCAATCCCGTGATGCTCGTCGTCGAGGTCGGCAGCGTGTTCACCACGTTCGTGTTCGTCCGCGACTTCGCGAGCTCGTCATCGAAGGAGAACGTCTTCGCCGGGCTCGTGGCCGCGTTCCTGTGGTTCACCGTGCTGTTCGCCAACTTCGCGGAGGCCGTGGCCGAGGGTCGTGGCAAGGCGCAGGCCGACACGTTGCGACGCACCCGTCAGGACACGGTGGCGCGGCGTCGTCGCGCTGACGGATCGATCGAGGAGGTGTCGAGCAGCGTGCTCGACGTCGACGACGTCGTGATGGTGGTCGCCGGCGAGGTGATCCCGAGTGACGGCGAAGTCGTCGAAGGCATCGCGAGCGTCGATGAGTCGGCCATCACCGGCGAGTCGGCGCCGGTGATCCGCGAGGCCGGCGGGGACCGCTCCTCGGTCACGGGCGGCACCACCGTGTTGTCGGACGAGATCGCGGTGCGCATCACCGCGCGGGCCGGCGAAACCTTCCTCGATCGCATGATCGCGCTGGTGGAAGGCACCTCGCGCCAGAAGACCCCGAACGAGATCGCGCTGAGCATCCTGCTCGCCGGGCTCACGCTGATCTTCCTGCTCGCCACCGTCACCCTGCAGCCGTTCGCCATCTTCGCCGACGCTGAGCAGAACGTGATCGTGCTGGTGGCGTTGCTGGTGTGCCTGATCCCCACGACGATCGGTGGGCTGCTCTCTGCCATCGGCATCGCCGGCATGGACCGGCTCGTGCAACGCAACGTGCTGGCGATGAGCGGCCGTGCGGTGGAGGCGGCGGGCGACTGCGCCACGCTGCTGCTCGACAAGACCGGCACCATCACGTTCGGTGCCCGTCAGGCCGACGCGTTCGTGCCGGCGGCCGGCGTGACCGAGGAGGAGCTCGCGGATGCCGCGCAGCTCTCCAGCCTGGCCGACGAGACCCCGGAAGGGCGCTCGATCGTGGCCCTGGCGTCGGATCGCTACGGCATCAACGAACCCCCACTCTTGGGAGCCACCATGGTGGCGTTCACCGCGCAGACCCGCATGAGTGGCGTCGACCTGGAGGACGGCCGCCAGATCCGCAAGGGTGCGGCCGACTCCGTGCGCCGGTGGGTGGAAGACCAGGGCGGGGTCGTGTCGCCCGAAGTCGGGGAAGCCGTCGACACGATCGCCGATCAGGGCGGCACGCCGCTCGTGGTCGCGGCTGCTCAGGCTCCCGGCGCAGCAGGGGCGTCCCCCCAGCCTGCTGCTGCGCCGAGGGTCCTGGGCGTGATCTACCTGAAGGACATCGTGAAGCCCGGCATCTCGGATCGTTTCGCCGACCTGCGCCGGATGGGCATCCGCACGGTGATGATCACCGGCGACAACCCCCGCACGGCGTCGGTGATCGCGAAGGAAGCCGGCGTCGACGACTTCCTCGCCGAAGCGACCCCCGAAGACAAGATGCGGTTCATCCGGTCCGAACAGACGGGTGGGCGCCTCGTTGCCATGACCGGTGACGGCACCAACGACGCGCCGGCGCTCGCACAGGCCGACGTGGCGGTGGCCATGAACACCGGCACGCAGGCGGCGAAGGAAGCCGGGAACATGGTCGACCTCGACTCCGACCCGGCCAAGCTCATCGACATCGTCGAGATCGGCAAGCAGCTGCTGATCACGCGTGGGTCGTTGACGACCTTCTCGATCGCCAATGACGTCGCGAAGTACTTCGCGATCATCCCCGCGATGTTCGCGGGCTTCGCGTCGCTCGCGGTGCTCGACGATCTCAACATCATGCGACTGGGGTCACCGCGCTCCGCGATCCTCTCCGCGGTGATCTTCAACGCCTTGATCATCGTGGCGCTGATTCCGCTCGCCTTGCGGGGCGTGAAGTTCCGGCCCAGCAACGCGACCGCGTTGTTGCGGCGCAACTTGCTGATCTACGGACTCGGCGGCCTCGTCGTGCCCTTCATCGGCATCAAGCTCATCGACATGGTCGTCACCGGACTCGGGGTGGTGTGAAATGCGTCGCCAGATCCTTCCTGCCGTGATGATGGTGCTCGTGATGACCGTGGTCACGGGGCTCATCTACACGTTTGCGTTCACCGGCGTCGCCCAGGTGGTGTTCCCCTCCCAGGCCGATGGTTCGTTCGTGAAGGTCGGCGGCAAGGTCGTCGGCTCCGAGCTCATCGGTCAGGCCTGGGTCGACAAAAGGGGCAACCCGCTGCGCCAGTACTTCCAGTCGCGGCCGTCGGCGGCCACGAACACCACCGACGCCGGTTACGACCCGTCGCTCAGTCTCGGCTCCAACCTCGGCCCGACCAACCCGTGCTTCGTGGCCGACCCCAAAGAGCCGTGCCTCGACGACAACGGGAAGAAGATTGCACCGGTCGTGGCGCAGCGCGTGCGCGACTACCGGAAGCTCAATGGCCTGTCGGCCGACGCCAAGGTGCCGGTCGACGCGGTCACCGCGTCCGGTTCGGGTCTCGATCCGCAGATCTCGGTGGCGAACGCCCGGCTCCAGGCGCAACGCGTCGCGGACGAGCGTGGAATCTCACGGAAGCAGGTGCTGCGTCTGATCGACGAGCACACCGACGCTCGCCCCCTCGGCGTGCTCGGTGAGGCCGGCGTGAACGTGCTGCAGCTCAACCTGGCGCTCGACCGTCTGTCGCACCGATGAAGCCCTGACGAGTGCTTAGGCTCGCACGATGAGCAGAGGCTCGCTGCGCGTCTATCTCGGCGCTGCGCCCGGCGTCGGGAAGACGTTCGCGATGCTCAACGAAGGTCACCGGGTCGCAACTCGGGGCACCGACGTGGTGGTCGGCCTGGTCGAGACACACGGACGCGCGCTCACTCGCGCGCAGATCGGCGACCTCGAGGAGGTCCCGCGCCGAACGATTCGGTATCAGGACCGTGACTTCGCCGAGATGGACGTCGATGCGATCCTCGCCCGCAAGCCCGAGCGGGTGCTGGTCGACGAGCTGGCCCACACCAACGTGCCCGGATCGCGAAACGAGAAGCGCTGGCAGGACGTGCGCGATCTGCTCGACGCCGGCATCGACGTGATCACGACCGTCAACATCCAGCATCTCGAGTCGGTGAACGACGTGGTGGAGCGCATCACCGGCGTGAAGCAGACGGAGACGGTGCCCGACGCCGTCGTGCGCTCCGCCGCCCAGATCGAGCTGGTCGACATGAGCCCGGAGGCGCTGCGCCGCCGCATGGCGCACGGGAACGTGTATCCGGCGGAGCGCATCGACACGTCGTTGGCGAACTACTTCCGCGTCGGCAACCTCACGGCGCTGCGGGAGATCGCGTTGTTGTGGGTCGCCGATCGGGTCGAAGAGAGCCTGCAGCAGTACCTGGAGGACCACGACATCGCCGACGCGTGGGAGACGCGCGAGCGCGTCGTCGTCGCGTTGACGGGCGCGCCCGGAGGCGATGTGCTCATCCGACGCGCGGCACGCATGGCGCGTCGCGCGCAAGGCGACCTGCTCGG
>JBEVLJ010000335.1:0-5582 GCA_040509195.1 Acidimicrobiia bacterium | reverse complement strand
AGTGACAACGCGGCCGCGGCACTCAGGATCGCGAGCGTGAAGGGCGCGACGAGGCGCGCGCGGGCGACCATCAGCGTCGCCTGCCCGTCGATCGTGCACGCGAGCGCGCGGCGGTGTCGGAGCAGGCTCGATTCCACGCGTCGGGAAACGGCGCAACCGATGCGTCGACGACGACGAGTGACGACGACGACGCCATGGTGACCGGTTGGGTGAGGACGACGATCGTGTCGATCCCGGCGAGTCCGGCCAGCGCGCGCGTGACGTCGTCGCCGACGCGACCGAGGATCGCGACGACGAGGTCGACGCGGCGGTGCGCGCGGAGGTTGCTGATCACGGTGGCGAGCCGGTCGTCGGGATCGGTGTCGACGGTGGCGAGCCGGTCGAGCACGTCGTGGCGGGGATCGCCGCCCGTGCCCAGAATCGTGCCCGCGCTCGTGATCACCTCGACCCGACGCTGGAGGCGCACGAGGCGCGCCACCACCGACGCCGCAGCTTCCACCGCGGCTTCGAACGATGCGTCGTCGTGGCCGTCGGGGTGCACGTCGAGCACGACCGCGGCACGCGAGCGCCACTTCGCTTCGTCCTGACGGATCATGAGATCGCCGGTGCGCGCGGTCGCGCGCCAATGGACGCGCCGTAGGTCGTCGCCCACCTCGTAGTCGCGCAGGGTGAGGAACTCGTCACCGAGATCGCTCACGAGCGCGCGTGCCGCGACCGCTTCGCTGTCGCTGCTCACCCGGCTCCCGACGGCGACCGGTGCGACGAGGTCGTACACGCGCGGACGCACGAGCACCTCGCTGGCCCCGACCGCCGCGAGCTCACGGCGCGACAGACCGAACGGATCCGAGGCGCGCACGACGAGCGGCCCCACTTGATAGCGGCCGCGGCGACGGGTCGGCACGCGATACGCCGCGCGCGCGATCGCACCGGCCGCGAGCGGCGGTACGAGGAACCGTGCCGCGCGGCGGCCTTCGTCGAACCAGTCCGTTGCGGCGAGCAGCGGCGTGACCCGAGTGGCGCGGTTCTCGACCGTGAGGTCGATGCGTCCGTCGGCACCCACGTGGAGTCGGTCCGGCCGCACTCGACGCGTCATCGCAAGATCGAGTGGGTGCGCGAACGCGAGCCACACTGCACCGCCGGCCACGAGCACCGCGGCCGCGACCGCGAGCACGAGGAGCTCGACCGCACCGAGCAGGAAGCTGCCGACGGCGAGCCCTCCGGCGGCGCCGATCAGTGACCACCCGCGGCGGGTCAGTGAGACTCGCTCGTCAGCGCTTCGAGCCACCTGGCACCGGCGTCGAGGCGAGGATCGCGTCGACGACATCGCTGGTGGCGACGCCTCGCAGCTGTGCGTCGGCCGCGAGCAACAGGCGGTGTTCGAGGACTGCGGGCACGACGCGCTTGATGTCGTCGGGGATGACGAACGCGCGTCCGTAGCTGGCGGCGAGCGTGCGCGCGGCGCGCTGCAAGGAGAGCGAACCGCGGGGGCTCGCGCCGAGCATGAGGTCGGGGTGTCGGCGCGTCGCGTCGACGAGGTCGAGCATGTACTCGCGCAGCTCGGGTGCCAGGTGCACCTCCGCCACGGCCGCCGCCGCTTCCGCCACCTCGGCGACGCTCACCACCGGTTGGAGATCGTCGGCCGGGGAGTGGTGCGTGCCTTGCGCTTCGAGGATCGACAGCTCCGCGTCGCGGTCGGGATAGCCCATCGGGATGCGCATCAGGAACCGGTCGAGCTGCGCTTCGGGCAGCGGGTACGTGCCTTCGAGCTCGATCGGGTTCTGGGTCGCGATCACCATGAACGGACGCGGCAGGAGATAGGTGTGCGCGTCGACGGTGACCTGCCGCTCTTCCATCGCTTCGAGCAGCGCCGACTGGGTCTTCGGCGACGCGCGGTTGATCTCGTCGGCGAGCACGATGTTGGCGAACACGCCACCGGGGCGGAACTCGAACTCGTCGGTGGTGCGGCTCCACACCGACACACCCGTCACGTCGGAGGGCAGGAGGTCGGGGGTGAACTGGATGCGCTGCCACACGCCGCCGATGGAGCGCGCGATCGCCTTGGCGAGCGATGTTTTGCCGACGCCGGGCACGTCTTCGACCAGCAAGTGGCCTTCGGCGAGGAGACAGACCAGCGCGAGGTGGATCTGGTCGCGCTTGCCCTGGATGGCGTGTTCGACGTTGCCGAGCAGCGCGGCGAAGAGGTGACCGAACGAGGATTCGCGGCCCGGCGTCGGTGTCGGCGCGGGAGCGGGCTGAACCACGCAGCGACGGTACCAGAGGGTGCAGGATGCCTCAGGTCAACGCATAGCTTGCGTGCATCGAGCCGCACTCTCACGTTCGCACCCCGTCGGTGGGGTTCTGGTTGCGGGCGACCCTGCTCGTGGTGGCCCGTCCCTCGTTGTGGGCGACCGCGATCCGTCAGGCGTTCCGGCTGGCGCGCCCAGGATGGTGGCGACGTGCGCCGTTTCTCCCCGTGCCCGACGCCGACTACCTCCGGTTCCGGTTCGAGACGCAGTACGGCAGTGCGCCGCCGGTGGCCGGCGACGTGATCACGTACCTCGAGTGGTGCCGAAACATGGAGCGTTGAGCTTCCGTCGACCCCGGTAGGATCGCCGTACTTGGAGTACCGGACGCGGAGGTGGCGGAGGCTTGGGAAGAGCACTGTTGCTCAACGCCAGCTTCGAGCCGCTCTGCGTCGTGCCCATGCGGCGAGCGGTCGTGCTCGTGCTGAAGGAGAAGGCGGAGATCCTGGCGCGCAACGGCGCCGAGCTCCACTCCGAGCGCGCCACCATGCCGGTGCCCGCCGTGATCCGCCTCAACCAGTTCGTGCGGGTCCCGCACCGCAACCGCGTGCCGCTGTCGCGACGAGCGATCTTCGCCCGCGACGGCCACCAGTGTCAGTACTGCAACCGGGCCGCCGAGAACATCGACCACGTGGTGCCGCGTTCGCGCGGCGGTCCGCACGCGTGGGACAACGTGGTGGCCTCGTGCCGCGCGTGCAATGCCCGCAAGGAGGATCGCCTCCCCTCGGAGGCCGGGTTCCACCTGCGGAGGGTCCCGCGTGAGCCGCACGCGAACCTCTGGGTCGTCGCCACCGCCGGAACGATCGACCCGGCCTGGGAACCTTTTCTTCCTGCAGCAAGCTTCTAGGGATCTCCCAGCTTCTCGCGCCTGACCTCTGCGTTCGGCACGCAGCCCTGCGCCTTGCGCCAGGACGCGTGAATTGGTGTCTCCACCGTCGGTGTCTCCGAGCAGAGATCCGCAGCTCAGCGGCGAGCGCCAACAAACGGACTGCTCGCGGAGTCGCGAGCACGAACACACGCCGAGCCGTCACGCGCAAGCCGCAGGCCTCAGCGGCGAGCGTCCCCACGAAGTGGGGGAGAGGGGGCAGAAAAGGGTTGAAGAGTGGGGGAGGAGGGTGTAGGGTGCCACGAAGTGGCGTGAAGTGGTGGCAGAGGGTGCCACCACGGGTGGAAGTGGCGAGCAAGTGGTGGGGCTCGGGAGGTCCGAGCCGACCGGTGGTGCCGAGTGGCGGAAGGGTGAGGGATTCGCATGTTCCTGGGGGAGTTCGAGCACTCCCTCGACGTGAAGGGGCGTGTGATCCTCCCGGCGAAATTCCGGGACCAGCTCACCGACGGCGGCGTGGTCACCAAGGGTCGGGGCGGATGCCTCTCGGTGTTCACGCCGGAGGAGTTCGAGAACGTGGCGAGCCAGGTGCGGGAGCTGTCGAAGCGGGGGTCGAAGGACCTCAACGCGGCGCGCTCCTTCTTCAGCGGCGCCGCCGAGATCAACCCCGACAAGCAGGGCCGGGTCGCCATCCCGGCCAACCTGCGCAGCTACGCCGGCCTCACCCGTGAGGTCGTCGTCACCGGGGTGTTCTCACGCATCGAGATCTGGGACAAGGACCGGTGGTCGGAGCACGACAGCGCAGGCGACCTCGCGCTGACGGACTCCGACGACCTCCCGGAGTTCGGCATCTAGGCCAGACCTTTGACAACGGCAAGCCTTCGGGCTCGCCACCAGCCCCTCGGAAGGCACGGCGCGAGCACCCCTTCCGCCCGCTTCGCTTTCGTCGACGCGTCCGAGGGGCTGTTGGCGGTCTCGATCGAACAGCGACCGGAGCGGGTGATGAACAAAGAGGAGGGAGACCCGGCTTTCCAACACGAGCCGGTGATGCTGCACGAGGTCCTCGACCTCGTGCGACCGGTTCCGGCGGGGCTGTTCGTCGACGCGACGGTCGGTGGAGGTGGGCACGCCAGCGCCATCCTCGACGCCCGTCCTGATCTGCATCTCCTCGGCATCGACCGAGACCCGGCTGCCGTGGCGGCGGCAGGGGAGCGACTCCGACCCTTCGGGGATCGAGCGAGGGTCGTGCACGGCGGATTCGAAGCAGTGGCAACGATCGTGCGAGCGGCAATGACCGAAGACAGAAGAGAGGGAATCGTGGGAATCCTGTTCGATCTGGGTGTCAGCAGCCCGCAGCTCGACCGCCCGGTGCGCGGCTTCTCGTACTGGGCCGACGAGGCCCCGCTCGACATGCGCATGGACAGCGCGCAGGAGCTCACCGCCGCGACCGTCGTGAACGAGTACGCCGAGTCGGACCTCGCCGCGATCATCGCCCGCAACGGTGAAGAGCGCTACGCGCGTCGCATCGCGGCAGAGATCGTCGCCGCCCGACCGCTGCAGACCACCGGCGAGCTCGTCGAGGCCATCAAGCGCGGCATCCCCGCGCCCGCGCGCCGACGCGGCGGTCACCCCGCGCGTCGGTCGTTCCAGGCGATCCGCATGGAAGTGAACCGCGAGCTTCCCAACCTCGCCGCCGGTCTCGACGAGTCGGTGCACCTCCTCGGGCCGCAAGGGCGTGAGATCGTGCTCGCGTACCACTCGCTCGAAGACCGCATGGTGAAGGAGCGCTTCACCGACTGGTCGCGCGAAGAAGCGCCGGAATACGTGCCCCGCGGCCTGCCGCGCGAAGCGCGCAACCCGCTCACCAAGTTGCTCACACGTCGCGCGCTGCGGCCGGCCGACGCGGAGCTCGCGTCGAACTCGCGCGCGGGCAGCGTTCGGCTGCGTGCCGTCGAGCGCTTGCCGTGACCGCGACCATCTCGTCGCGTTCAGGTACGAAGGTCGCGCCTCGGCGGTCGACTTCTGCTCCGCGTCCGAGCACGAAGGTCGCGGCTCCACGTGGTGCGACGCGGCCGGCGGCGCGGCCGTCGGTTCGCAACGCCGCGCCGACGAAGGCGGTTGCGGTACGCCGCCGGCGCGTGAGCGTCGGTGTGTTCATCGCGCTCGCCGCGGTGTTCGTGCTCGTGACGGCGGTCGTGTTCCATGTGTTCCTCGCGCAGGGACAGTTGCAACTCGATCGCATCGACAACGAGATCGACGCCGCGCGGCAGCAGTACGAGCAGAATCGATTCGCCGTGGCGACCGCGGGATCGCCGCAGCGCATCATCGAAGAAGCGCAGCGCCTCGGCCTGGTGATCCCCGCCGAAGCACCCACCTACATCCCGGTTCCGGGCGCCAAGGCGCCCGACGCTGACCCGGCGGGGTCGGTCAGCACGCTGGGCGACTGGAAGCAGGTC
>JBEVLJ010000334.1:0-10326 GCA_040509195.1 Acidimicrobiia bacterium | reverse complement strand
CGGAATCGGTCAGTGACCCGTCAGACCATGACCCGGTCAGACGGATTCGGTGGCGCCGGAACCGGCGCTGCGACGCGCGTCGGCGGCGCGTTCCGCCGCGAGACGTTCGAGCTCGTACGTGTGGTGATCGACGTGCGACATCGCTGCAGCGATCGAGTGGTGCCCGGCTTCTTCTGCGATCAGGCGATGCATCTCTTGACACACCTGACGGTACGCCGGGTGCCCGGACGGCATCGTGCGCAACTCGAGCAGATGCATCGCCTCGCGCGCGTTCATCTGCATCGCGAACCGGATCCGATACGCGAGCGACACCGCGTACGAAGCCTGTTCAGGGAACTGATCGCTGAGCGCGTCGTACAGCGCCGCCGACGTGCCCATCGCATCGTCGAAGCGTTGACGCAGGCCCGCCTCTTCGACCGCTTCGGGGACGTCGTAGCCGTGCAACGTGGAGAGCGGCTGCCACTCGATGGTGAGCATCCGGTGACGCTGCAGATCACGGAACGCGCCGTAGTCGGTGACCACGTCGAAGCGGTAGTCGACGCGTTCGAACCCGCGGCCGGGGCGATGCCGCCGGTTCGCTCGATCCCCGACCGCCGCCTGGAGCACGGCGGCGCGGTCGTCGGCGCTCATGCGTCGAACCCCTGCGAGCACTTGGTCGTCCGGCAGGCGGGTGTAGGGGTAGCAGAGCGCCGCCAGCAGCTTGTCTTCGGCGTTGGGATCGAAGTCGGTGAGGGTGACGGCGGGGCGCGGCTCCGAGACCTCGGCGCCGAAGATGCGTTCGACCGTCGCCTTGGTGGATGCCCGCGTGTCGGCGAGGTAGGCGCTCCACGCGACGCCGCGATCCTCGCGATCGACGCGCGCGACGAACGACGGGATGACCTTGCGCAGCTCTTCGAGCATCATCGCCGCGTACGACTGCGCTTCGGGCAGCGGGTGCGCGCGCATGCGGAGCAGCAGTGATTCGAACGCCTGGCCACTGCCGTACACGCCGACGTTCGAGAGCGTGGCCGCGGGCAGGATCCCGCGCAGCGCGTCGCACGCCTTGGCGCGGATCGTGTTCTTGTACACGAAGTCGGAGTCGCCCGGTTCCTTCGGGTAGCGCTCACGCGCCCAGTCGAGCATCGTGGGCAGCAGCTCGCTGTAGGTTTCGAACAGCGAGTCGAGATCGGCGATGTAGCGAAACGCCAGCTCGGGCGACTTCAACACCCCGGTGTCGCGGTAGTAGCGGAAGCGGCCGTCGAGCTTGGTGTCGTACTCGATGTAGCGAGTCGACTGCTCCATGTAGCTCATCACGCGACCCCACTCGAGGATCTTCGTGAGGATGTTCGACGCCTGCTCGCATGCGAGATGCACACCGCCGAGCTGCGCGACGGAGTCGTCGCCGTACTCGAGGAACACGCGCTCGTACAGCGCCTCGGCGCGCTTCAAGCCGACGGTCGCGTCGACGGTGAGGTCGCCCGTGAGGTCGAGGTCGGCGACGAACTCGTCGAGAAAGAGACGACGCAAGCTCTTCTTGCTGCGCGAGTACCGCGCGAACAGCGCGCCCTTCACGACCTCGGGAAGGTTGACGACCGCGAACACCGGACGGTCGAGGTTCGTGAAGTACGGCCGGAGGATCGCCTCCTCGTCGGCGCTGAATTGTTCCACCGGGTACACGCCCACTACTGACTGCTTCCGTCTTCCGCTTCGGCCCGACGGACCCTGTCCGGCCGAGCTGGGGTGGCCCCTTCGGCCCCCGGTGGGGGTGAAGCGATGGTATCGGCGCGCGGGTCTCGGATGGTGGACGGGTTTCGTACTCGATGCCTGGTCCAGCGCAGTCAGACGACCAGCACCAGGGCACCGGCGACGACCGTGATCCGCACGTGGTTCGTGCGGCCGCGTCTGAGGCGATCGATCTCGATCGGTGCCGGCCGACCGGTCACCGTGAGCTCGACGACCGTGCCCGGCACCTGACGAATTCCCGGGTGCGGGACGTGGGTGCCGGTGGCAAGCCGTGCCCGCATGCCGGCACGTTCGTTCCGGGGGACGTCGTAGATCTGGGTCTCGATGCGGCCGTCGCCGGGGTGCCCGCGGGGAACGACATCGGCACCCCCGTGGTGCTGCCCGTTGGCGACGACCACACCACATGCCGGCCCGTCGTGCACCGTCCTGCCGTCGACATCGACCCGCACGGCGTGGCGCCGAGTGAGCCGTCGCTGCTGATCCGGCGCCACCCCCACCACCACCATGTTGACGGCGAGGAGGTCGTCGTCCGCGCGCTCACCGACGACGACGCGCATGAGGTCGCACGGAAGTTCGAGGCTCCCGAGCTCGCCGCCGTCCTCGGTCAGTCCGACCGCCCGCGCGAAGTCGGCGCCGCGCGCCGGTGACCACGCAACCCGGATGGCATCGTCGAAGGGGTGCGGTCGGGCGCGCAACGCGTGCGCCAGGTCGGCGTCGTCACCGGCCACGACCAGCTCGACGGGACCGTCGACGGGGCGACCCCACGGTGTGCCCTTCCCGATCGCCACGCTCAGACCACGTCTCAGGCCGGGCTCGTGCTCGACGCCGCGACACCCGAGGCGGCGACGACGCCTCGATGGCACGCGTCAGCCGCCTCCCGTGCTCGTTCCCGCGTGGCTTCGTTCGGAGCCACATCGCCGACCTGGCGGAGGAGATCGATGCACTGCTTCACGTGGCGCACGAAGTCGCCGCCGGTCATCTCGTCGTCGTCGAGCACGTCGGCCAACGACTCCCCCGACGCCCATTCGTACGCGTACGGCGTGAACCCCGGGTCGGGGCTGCGAGTCTCGGGGAGTCCCGCCTCGTCCTCGTCGTGCTGGAGGTCGCGCGCGATCTTGTCGATGGCGCGCCATCGCAGCGCGACCGTCTTCGTGGGCCAACGGGGCGGCGGCATCGCCGCGTCACTCTCCGGGCCGCGCCGTTCGTAGGTGAAGCACGACACGAGTGCAGCCATCTCGGGCACCCGCAATCCGTCGAGCTGACCAGCGCCGATCGCAACGGCTAGGAGGAGATCGGTCTCGTTGTACACGCGAGCGAGCCGCTCCCCCGCCTCGGTGAGCGACCAACCGTCGACGTAGCCCCACGCGCCGAGCACGCGCAGCACTCGATCGAAGTGGCGAGCCAGGCTGTCGTTGCGGCCCCGGATCCGCCGCTCGAGCCGTTGCACGTCGCGTTCGAGCCGAGCCACCGAGCTCGCGGCGCGGAGCCGAGACCGCAAGTTCGGATCGTCGGCCGCCGGATGATCGGCCAGTTGCCGTTCGAGCGCGGCAATCCGTCGGTCGTGCGATTTCGAACGAAGTTGCTGATCGCGCAGCTTCGCGTTGCGCAGACGGTCGGCGACCTGCTTGCGGAACGCGGGGTTGCGCGCGTTCACGGGCTGGGGCAGGTCGACACTGCCGACGCGTCGCGGCGAAGCGTCGAAGTCGTCGGGACCGAGCCGGACGACCGCGCGGCGCGTGTCGATGGCGACGATGCGCGGCGTCTGCTTCTTGCGTTGGTCGTGGCCGAGCACGGCGACCCGACCACCGCGGCCACGCACCAACACGACGTCACCGGGACGCAGTGCTTCCAACGCGTCGGCCACCCGACGCGATCCGCCACCGCGGCGGCCCGCCCGGGCAACATCGAGCTCCACGAGCAGGCTTGCGTACTCCTCGATCTCACCCAGGTCGCCTGGGATGAGCTCCCGTTGGCGTGCAAGGTTGGTGCGCGTGCGTTCGAGCTGGCGTTCCAACGCCACCACGTCGCGGTCGGCGTGGAATTGCGCGAACGACAGATTGAGCAGGTGGTGAGCCTCGAACTTCGAGTACCGACGCACCAGGTTCGCAGCCATGTTGTACGTCGGGTGGAACGCCGAGGTGAGCGCGTCGGACCGCCGCGAGGCGAGCGACGCGACCTGATCGAACGGCACGAACGGGCTCCACAACACGACGGCGTACCCGCGTGCGTCGATGCCGCGCCGCCCGGCTCGTCCGGTGAGCTGGGTGTACTCCCCCGGGGTGAGGAACTCGTGGCGTTCGCCGGTGAACTTCGAGAGCTTCTCGATCACCACCGAGCGCGCCGGCATGTTGATGCCCAGCGCGAGCGTCTCGGTGGCGAACACCACCTTCGCGAGACCCGCGGAGAACGCTTCCTCGACCGCTTCCTTCATCGGCGGCACCATCCCCGCGTGGTGCGCGGCGAAGCCTGATTCCAGGCCCGCGAGCCAGTCGCGGTACCCGAGCACCTCGAGGTCGTCTGCTGGCAGGTCGTCGGTGTGTGCCTCCGCGATCTGACGCAGGCGAGCACGCTCGTTCGTGTCGGTGAGACGCAGCCCGTCGGCCAGGCACTGCTGCACCGCTTGATCACACCCGGCGCGACTGAACACGAACACGATGCCGGGAAGCATCCCTTCACGATCGAGGCGTTCCACCGTCTCGGAGCGGCTCGGCGTGCGCAATCGAGTCCGAGGTGCCGCCGACCCACCTCCGCGGTGGGGCCCGCCGCGCCGGCCGACGTTCGCGCGTCTGCCGGTGCGATCCCCTTCGCCCGCGCTGGACGAGTTGCGGCCACCGCGTTGGTCGAGCCGAGCGACGTCGGGGTTCGCCACGAGGCGACCGTGGTCTTCGATGAACGTGGGCATGAGGTGCAAGGCGTCGGCGCCGCGTTCGCCCACGAGGTAGCGGTGCTCGAGGGTGACCGGCCGTTGCTCCTCGATCACCGCGGTGGTCGGACCACGCACGGTCTCGATCCACGCGGCCACCTCTTCGGCGTTCGACACCGTGGCGGAGAGGCATACGAGGCGCACTGCGGTGTCGAGGTGCACGATCACCTCCTCCCACACCGGCCCGCGGTAGCGGTCCTGCAGATAGTGCACCTCGTCGAGCACGACGACGGAGAGACCGTCGAGCGCGGGCGAGGCCGCGTAGATCATGTTGCGCAGCACTTCGGTGGTCATCACCACGATCGGCGCGTCGCCGTTGATGGAATTGTCGCCCGTGAGCAGACCGACCGCCTCCGACCCGTGCTCGCGCACGAGATCGCCGTACTTCTGGTTCGACAACGCCTTCAGGGGTGTGGTGTAGAACGCCTTGCCACCCGTGGCGCGTGCGTGGTCGATCGCATACTCCGCCACGAGCGTCTTGCCCGACCCCGTCGGCGCGGCAACGAGCACGTGGCGCCCGGCGTCGACCGCGTCGAGCGCCTGCTCCTGGAAGGAGTCGAGCGGGAACCCGCGTGCCGCTGCAAACCGTTCCCGGAGGTCGGCCGCGGAGATCATCCTCCGGTGGTGCCAGATGTCGATTCGCCGGCTGGTGCTGTCGTGTCGGTCGGCGTGGTGTCGTTGGGTGCCGCCGTCGTGTCCGTGGCCCCGGTGGTGTCGGTGGGAGCTTCTGTCGTGACCGTGGCCGGGCTCACCGGAGTCGACGACGACTCGCGGTTCGGGCGCAGGAACCACACCAGGGTGGCTGTCACCACGAAGATCACGACGCCCACCGCGATCGCGGTGTACAGCTCGCGGCGAGGCCGCGGCGCCTTGTACGGGACTCGCTTCCCGGAGCTCGCCTTGGCGCTCGACTTGGACCGAATCGGGCTCATCGCTTGAGGAACCTTCCGATGATGATGCAGCACTCGTAGAAGAGGTACATGGGGATCGCCATCGCGAACAGTGAGTATGGGTCCTGACTGGGCGTGATGACGGCCGCGAACGCCACGATCCCGATGGCCGCGTAGCGCCGCCATGCCCGCAGCTGCGCCGTCGTGAGGACGTGAGCGAGCAACAAGAACACGAGGATCACCGGGAATTCGAACGACAGCCCGAACGCGATGATCATCAGTGAGACGAGGCCGATGTACTTGTCGGCCGTCAACAGCGGCGTGAGGTCGGAGCCGCCGATGTTGAGCAGGAAGGTCAGCGCCGGCGCGAGCGTGGCGAACGCGACCGCTGCGCCGCACAGGAACAAGAAGATCGACGCGGCCACGAACGGCACCGCGTACTTCTTCTCCTTGGGGTTCAGGCCGGGCGTGATGAATCGCCACAACTGGTAAAGCCACACCGGCAGCGCGAGCACGATGCCGCCGTACGTGGCGATCTTCAGACGGGTGGCAAACGCGTCGAGGGGGCCGGTGAAGACCAGGCGCTGCCGGCGGCCGTCGGTCGCGGTCTTGTAGAACTCGACGAGGAACGAGATGATGCTCGGCGCCAGGATGAAGCAGATCGTGGCGCCGATCGCGATCGCGATCAGCGAGATCATGAGTCGCTTGCGCAACTCGGTGAGATGCTCGACGACGGTCATCTGACCGTCGGGATTGCTCTTCTGCCGGGGCACGGACCTGATCAGCTCGGCTCGGCCGGCGGTGGGGTGGGCGCCTGATGAGATGACGGCCCGTGAGCCTGCCCATCATTCGGGCCATCATTCGGGCCATCATTCGGGGCGGTGGCGACGTTCGGCTGGGCGGGGTCAGCGGGCGGCGGGTCCTTCGGCGGAAGCATCGGGACTGGGTCGCCACCACCCATGGTGTTGGATGCATCGGCCACCGACGACCCGCTGCCATCGGACGGGTGGAGATCGGCGACCGCGCCGTTGATCTCGTTGCGCAGGTGTTGCTGCACGCGACGAAACTCGGCAAAGGCCTTGCCGGCCTGGCGTGCGACCTCGGGCATCTTGTGGGGGCCGAACACCAGCAGCGCGACCACGAGGATCACGAGGATCTCGGCGGGGCCGAGCGAGGGCATCGGGGTTCCTTTCCGCCGGGCTGACCCGACGTCAGCCTAACCCCGTGCGTCGGGCTCGACGGGACGCGAACCGACTCGCGCGTCGAGGTGCGTGCGGGTGGTGTTCGTGTCGGCGCGCAGGCCATCGACCTGCTGTGACAGCGCCTCGCGGAACTCGGTGAACTCTCGCACGGTGGGTTCGACGTCGCTCACGTGGCGGCGAGTTGCCACGACAGCAGCCACGGCGCTCACACCGAGGACTGCGGCGACCACCCAGACGGCCATCATCAGAGATTACTCGGGCGTAGTTCTTCGAACCAAGGCCACCAGTTGGTCGAACCAGGAGTCGTCCGACAACAACATGTGGAGATCGAGCAGGTCGTCCGGGGTGAGCGGCGGACCGCTGGGGTGCTCGGCCAGCTCGGCCGGCCACTGCCACCGTTCCTCGGCAGCACCGGCGGACACGAGGAGATCGACGATCCGGGAGCTCGCCGGCCGGGTGACGGTCTGCTCACATGCCGGGCACTGGAACCGGTAGTCGCCCGCGTCCTCGGAGTCGTGCACCCGTACCGTCAGGTCGTCGATGCCGAGTTGCACGTCGCCACATACCGGGCACTGGGCTCGGACAGTTGTCATCAGGCCCCACCTCCCACATCGTGGCCCACGTAGATTTGGGATCGGCATGCCCCTGCGTCGACTTGAGCCGAACTCCGGACCGATCACCTTCGCCCACCGTGGCGCGCGAGCCGACGAGCCCGAGAACACGCTGCCGGCATTCCGGCTTGCCCTGGAGCTCGGTGCCACCGGGCTCGAATCCGACGTTCGGCTCGCTGCAGACGGTGAGGTCGTGCTCGTCCACGACGCCGCAGTGCGGCGCGGTTTTGTGTCGCGCGTGCGGGTGGCGTCGGTCACGGCAGCCGAGCTCGCCAAGTACGGCGTGCCGCGCCTCGCCGATCTGTTCGAGGCGGTCGGCGCCGACTACGAGCTTTCGCTCGACCTCTACGACCTGGCGGCTGCAGATTCGATGCTCGAGGTGGTCGGTGCGGCAGGCGCACTCGACCGGCTCTGGATCTGTTCGGGCCGACTCAAGACGCTCGAGCAGCTCGCGATCCGCGCCACGACCGCGAACCTGGTGCACAGCACGAAGCGCAGCGCGTTGGAACCTTCTGTCGAACGGCATGCGGATCTGCTGGCGTCGCTCGGAGTCGGTGCGTGCAACATGCGTCACACCGACTGGACCGCCGGGCTCGTCGGCCTCTTCCACCGCTTCGGGATCCGTGCGTTCGCCTGGGACGTGCAGGAGGTCCGCCATCTCAGGGCCATGATCGAGATCGGCGTCGACGCCGTCTACTCCGATCACGTCGACCGCATGGTGGCCACGGTGGCCGAGTGGCGAGGCTGAGGCGCTCGGAGCAGTGGTTACAGGAATCCGAGGCGGTTGAGCGGCCAGATGCGCACGAACACGCGTCCGACGATGCTCGACTCCTTGATGGGGCCGTTCACGCGGGCGTCCTGTGAGTTCGTGCGGTTGTCGCCCATCACGAAGAGGTGGCCGGCGGGCACGGTGCAACCCTTCGCGGGACTGTCGGGCTCACAACCGGGCGGCGTCGACGAGATGGTGGTGACCGTGCCCTTCGGGAGGTAGCTCTCCTTGAGCAAGCGACCGTCGATGCACACCTTGCCGTTCTCGCACTCGGTGACCGTCTCGCCGGGGAGCGCGATCACGCGCTTCACGAGATCGTCGATGCCGGCTCTGTGCCATTGCGCGTTCGGTGCGGAGGTGAACACCACGATGTCGCCGCGGTTCACGTCGTGCAGGTCGTAGCTCACCTTGTTGACGAGCACGCGATCGCCGACCATCAGCGTGGGTTCCATCGATGCGGACGGGATGTAGAACGCCTGGAAGAGGAACGTCTTGATCACGAGTGCGATCACGATCGCTGCGACCACGAGCACCGTCCACTCGACGACGGTGCGGTTGATCGCCTTCTTCTTCGGCGGCGGAACCGGGGCCGGCTCGTCGGCGACCATGAGTGGGCCGGGCTGATCTGTCGAGGCCGGGCCGGTCGCGTCGGCGGCGTTGCTCGGATTGTCTGGCGACGGACCGACCGTGGGGGCGGGGGGCGCGTCGGTCACGAAGGATGCTCCACTCCCCCATCCTCGCAGACGCGGGCGACCGGTCGCGACGCGGGAGAACAGGTCACGCTCAGCGTTCGTATCGAGCGAGAATCCTCGCGGCGGCGGTCGCACCCGCGGCCTGAGCGGTGGCCGGCGCGACGACCGTGGCCGACGGCCCGAGCGTGAGGAGCAGCCGGTCGAGCCACGCGGGCTCGCTGATCGCGAGCACCACGTCAACGGCGCCCTTGGCGCGGGGCGTGGTGCCCTCGTTGGGGTAGCTCTCGATCACCCACTGTGCTTCCGGCGCGAGGCGCAAGGTGACGCGCGGGTCTTCCGGACGCGGCCGGTACACGAGGTCGGCCGTGTCACCGTCGACGTCGGTGGCGTGCGCGTCGGGATCGAAGTGGTCGCCCGTCGCGCGCAGTGACTGCACGCGGTCGGCGCGGAACAACCGCTCGGCTTCGGCGCGGTGACACCACGCCGCCACGTACCACGCACCGAACGCGTTGAACACACGCAACGGATCGATCACGCGCGTCGTGATCTCGTCGCGCGCGAACGAGTAGTACTCGATCTCCACTTGCTCGTGATCGAGCACGGCGCGGTTGAGCCGTGCGAGGTGGCCGGGCGCACCGACATCGACCGCGAGTCGACCCGTCGCACCGACGGCGCGTTCCAATTTGTCGAGCGCTGTCGCGAGTGGTCCTTCCGAATCGGACCCCGGCACCGAGAGCAACGTGCGCCCGGCCGCGAGCAACGCGAGTCCTTCGGCCGGCGCGAGCCGCAACGGTCGTTCGAAGTACTCGGCGAGGCGAATCTCCACTTCGCCGTCGATCACGGTCACGTCGATCAAGCGGTCGGCGGTGTAGGGCGGGAGCCCGCACAGCGGGAGCAAGGCGAGGTCGCGCTCGAGCTCGAGCTCGGGAACCTCGAAGCGTTCGGCGAGCTCGGCGACGGTGATGCCAGGGTGTGCGAGCACCCACGGCACGATCGCGAGCACGCGTTGCAAGCGCGGGCCCACGAGCGGGCGCGGGCTCACACGCGCTCCGTGCGAGGTGAGATGACGGCCTGCAACCAGGCGACGAACTCGTCGCGCAGTTCTGGCGGTCCGAGGACCTCGGCGTGTTCGAGCAGCTCGAGCACCCAGGTGCGGAACGCGACTCGGTTCACCACGGGCATGGTCACCACCACCGAACCGTCGTCGCGGCGCTCGGCGACCGATTCGTGGCCCAGATCGTCGACCACCAGCGCGGCGCGGGCGACGTCGACCAGGACCCGCGCCTCGATCGGTTGATCGCTGCCGTAGGTGAGCGGATCACGTACGAACGCGCCGGGATCGACGGTGTCGGGCGGATCGAAGGCGGCGCCCGGGCCGATCACCGGATCGTCGTCGAACCGATCCACTCGGAACGCCCGGGGCGCGTCGTGATCGCGGTCGCGCCCGACCACGTACCAGTGCCCGAACCGCAACACCACGCCGTACGGATCGAGGCGGCGGCTGGTGCCGCGGTACT
>JBEVLJ010000333.1:0-8291 GCA_040509195.1 Acidimicrobiia bacterium | reverse complement strand
AGGTCGACCACTCCGGCCGACGTCGTCGATGCCGGCGACCGGTCACGGCAGCTGAGGACGCGGTCGTATGAAGATCGACGTGATCGGCCCGCTCGAGCTACCGAAGGCGCAAGGCGGCGTCACTCGTCACTGTGAGGAGATCTACGCGCGCATCGCGGCCGACGGCAACGAGGTGCGCGTGCTGTGCGCGGGTGGACCCGGCAGCACCACGTACCGCGGTCTGCGCGTGCGCAACCTGCGGACGGCGCGCTCATCCGGTTGGGAGCGCCTCACGTATGCGTGGGCGTCGTCGTTCGCTGCCTTCCGTGGCGACGCCGACATCGTGCACTACCACTCGTTCGCGTCCTCCGCGTTCTGCGCCCTGCCAAAGCTGCGCGGCAAGAAGGTCGTCACCACTGCGCACCGCATCGAATGGCAGGACGCAAAATGGGGTCGACTCACACGCGCGTTCCTCAAGTTCTCCGAGCGCGCCGCGCTGCGCACCTCGGACGCGTTGATCGCGGTGTCGCAGGCGTTGAAGGACGACCTCATGTCACGCTCGAGTCGCGCGGAACGCATCACCGTGATCTCGAACGGCATCACTCGCGCCGAGCCGGTGCCGTCGTCGGAGCTCGAAGCACTCGGCGTCCGTCCGAACGACTACTTCCTGGTGGTCGGGCGCGTGGTTCCCGAGAAGGGCATCGACGTCGCGATCACGGCCTACCTGGAGCTGCTCGGGCGCGGAGACGGGCAGGATTCCGACATGCCGTCGGGGATGACGGCCGACCTCGTGATCGTCGGAGCGGCGCGTCGCGCGGGCAACGAGTACGAAGCCGCGCTGAAGCGTCAGGCCGCCCCGGCCGGTGGTCGCATCCACTTCCTCGGCGTGCAACCACCCGAAATCGTCGCCGCGCTGTACGACCACGCGACCGCCCTGCTCGCCCCGTCGTATCAGGAGGGCCAGCCGCTCGTCGTGGCCGAAGCGATGGCCGCCGGGTGCTGCGTCGTGGCCAGCGACATCGCGGCGCACCTCGAACTGCTCGACGACACCGCGACCTTCTTCCCTACCGGCGATGCCCACGCGCTCGCGAACGCGATCGCAGTGATCCTCGCCGCCCCGGAGGCCGCTCGCGACTTCGGTGCGCGCGCCGCGACGCGCATCAGCAGGGCGACTACTCGTGGGACGCGGCGGCCATCGCCACCGAGCGGGTGCTCGCGTCGCTCTGAACCGGCTCGTCCGGCGGGGGCGGGGGCGCATCCTCGCGTCCGACGGTGACGAGCATCACCACGAGTGACACAGCCAAGATGGCGAGCGCAGCACCAGGAATCATCACGCCACTGTCGTTGAACGCGTATCCGAGCAGCGCGAGCACGCCGAGCCCGACCAGTGCGGCGCGCATCTGCGGCACCTCCTCCATCATCGTGCGCATGCGCGGCCGTTCGCGCACCGCGAGGTACACGAGGAACAACAACGACGGCACGAGCACCAGGCGCCACTCCGAGTTGGACCACGTGGCCAGGTTCGCGTGGAGCTTGCGCAGGATCGTGTCGGTGAACGGCGTGATCCCTTCGTCGATCACCCGTTGCGCGAGCCGACCGAGGTGCGTGCGCGAGTCGGCCGGACGCGAGAGGTCGAACGCGGTGAGCGCCGCGAGTGCGAGCAGCGTGACCGTCGTCGCGATCACCGCGACGCGCCACGACAGGTGCACCCTGATCCCCCACAACATCGCGGTGGTCACGCCGAACGCCGGCACCAACGACAGCACGCCGCCGACGTCGCCACCCCAGAACGGCGCGATGTCGACGATGAACACCACGAACATCAGGCCCGTCACGAGCGCGGCGCCGCGACGACCACCGATCCGGTGCGCCGCGAGCGCGCTCACGAGAATGGTCGCCGCGCTGAGCATTGCGTAGGCAACGTTGCCGTAGCCCGCGACGCGGATCCCCACCGTGGCGGAGTACCCGAATGCGCTGCTCAGCTGCAGGTGCGCGCCGGTGACCACGTCGATCACGAGCACTGCGATGATCACCGCCAACACGAGGAGCAGCGCGTCGCGCGCGTTGCGCCGCACGACGGCCCATGCGGTCGCGCCGATCGCGAGCGATGCGCTCAGCAGGAACGCCCAGTACGCGAGCGTGCCCGACTCGTGCAGCGGTACGAGGCGCGCGAGGAACGACACCGACACGAATGCCAACACGCTGAGCGCGCCGATCACGAGGCCGACGCGCCAGCGCGCGACGCGACGCGACGACAGCGCGAACCCCGCGAGCACGAGGAGCAGCGTCACCAGCACCGAGAACGCGACCGTCACCGGGCCGCGCACCTGGTCGCGGAACACCGCCGCGGCGGTGTCGTCGCGCAGGGTGTCGATGCGGTGCTGCAGCGGCGCGGGGGCACTCACCGTGAAGCGGCTGCCACCCATCTTCTCGTCGCGCGACAAGCCGGCGAGCGCCAACACCGTCGGGGCCACGTCACCCAAGAGCACGCTGCCCGCGCGACGGGTGCTCGCCGAGGTGACCAGGCCGGCCGGCACGCCCGGTGCATGCACGCCGACCGCGCTCAGCACTCCCCCGCGTGCGCGCGTGGGACTCACCACGATCACCGCGTCGCGAGCGAGGTCGACGTCCTTCAACAGCTCGCCGACGAGCGCGTCGGTGCGCGCCAGCGCGTGGCGGAGCGCAACGGAGGCCTGCTGCAGTGTGGCGAGCAGCGCGAACGCGTCGGCGCGCACCAAGTCGGAGCTCTCCACCATCACGACCGAGTTCGGTGTCCACACGGAGCGAAACGCGTCGAGCACCGCCGTTTGGTCGTCACGAACCCCGAACGGCGCGCCCTCGTGTTCCTCGAGCAGCTCGGGACCCACTGCACCCGCCGGCACCACTCCGTTGGATCCCATCAGTGCGTTCACCGCGAAGCGCTTCAGCTGATCGGGCTGGTCGGGGTAGTCACCGTCGCCGTTGCCGATCACCGCGCGCGGTCGTGACGCACGCGCGAGGTCGTCACCCAAGCGGCCCACCACCACGTCGGCCTTCTCCGACTTGTTCGCCGCGATGATCGGCTCGACGCCGAGTTGCAACACCCCTTGATCCACGTCGCGACCCGTGTCGAGCGCGAATGCGTCGCGTGCGGTGACCTCGCCGAACGCCTCGGTCGGCTCCATCCCGGCGCCGTCGATCCCAGTGCGCGCCGCGGCGGCGCGGTTGCCTGCGCCGATCGTGATGTAGCCCGACGCGACGTCGGGGCGTCCCACGGTGCGCGACGTCATGTTGCCGATCGCAGACCCTTGGAACAGCCGCCAGAGGTTCGGCGTGTCGGCCTCGTTGATCAGCGACCAACCGACGCCGGGCGTGGAGATGATGAGGATCCGCGCGGCGCCGGGGTCGAGTTGCGTGCTCGTGTTGGCGCTCGCCGGCACCGCCGTCGTGATGACCGCCACGGCCGCGAGCACCACAGCGATCGCGAGTCGGCGGCCCTTCATACCTCGGCGCAGCCTACGGCTCGCCTCCTGCACGTCTGCGGCGGGCCGCGGCACGATCGCGCGCTGGTACCGTCACCCGCCGTGACCCGCGACGTGCTCGACGACCGGCTGATCGGCGCGCTCCACGTGCGAGCCCTCTCTCGAGCGGGGCTCCATCACGATCCCGCGGCGTCGCATGCCGTGGTGCAGGCCGGCACCGTGGCCGCGCTCATCGACGGCCGGTACGACGGCGACCTCCAACTCCGCGAGCTGCTCGAACGCGGCGACCTCGGGATCGGCACCGTGCAACACCTCGACGGCGAGCTGATCGTCATCGACGGCTCGGCGTGGGTTGCCCACGGCGACGGAACCGTGTCGGCCGTCGCGCCCAGCACGCGCACCCCGTTCGCCGTGGTGTGCCGCTTCACCCCCGACGTGGAACACGCGCTCGCAGGTCCACTCGACTTCGCCGCACTCACCGACTCGCTCAGCGCGCTCACGCCGCGGCACGAGCCGGTCGTCGCAGTGCGGGTCGACGGCGAGTTCCGCGATCTGCGATTGCGCAGCGTGCACGCGCAACAGCCACCGTACGTCCCGTTGCGTGAAGTGGTGGCACATCAGCGCGAGTGGACGATCGAGCACGCGCGCGGTTCCGTCGTCGGCTTTCGGTTTCCTGACGCGACGTCGGGCATCGAGGTCGCCGGATATCACCTGCACTTCTTGTCCGACGACCGGACCGCCGGTGGGCACATCCTCGATCTGCAGGTGATCGACGCGATCGCGCGCGTCGACGGCGCGCACGAGCTCGCCGTCGAAGTGCCCGCGGGGCTCACGCTCGGTGTGCCCGGCGCGCTCGGCGACGAGATCGCCGCGGTCGAGGGCCCAACGTCGGCATGAGGCACTGAACGTCACCGCGTACGCTGCGCTCTTGTGTTGAAGCTGCCGAACAGCACGACCGATCGTCTCGAGGCGTTCAGCGACGGCGTGATCGCGATCGCGATCACACTGCTCGTGTTCCAGATCCCCGTGCCGACCGCGAAGCAAGGCGACCTCCTCGACAAGCTCCTCGATCAGTGGCCGTCGTACGTCGCGTTCATCATCTCGTTCGTGGTGATCGGGATCATGTGGGTGAGCCATCACTCGATGTTCGAGAAGATCGCGCGCGTCGACCGCGGCCTCCTGTTCATCAACCTCTTGTTGTTGCTCGGCATCGCGTTCCTGCCGTTTCCCACGGACCTCATGGCCACGTACGTCCGCGACGGGGGCGCCAACTCGCACATCGCAGCCGCGATCTACAGCGCCACGATGGTCGGCATCGGCATCGCGTTCACGTTGATGTGGTGGCATCTCGCCAACCGCCCGTGGCTGCTCATCGAGGGCGCGACCGCGGAGCAAACTCGCGTCGCGGCCAAGCGCTCGCTCGTCGGGCCCCTCGTGTACGGCATCACCATCGGCATCGCGTTCATCAGCGCCGAAGCGTGCCTCGTGGTGTACGCGTTGATCGCGTTGTACTTCGCGGCAGGGCCGTCTTCACGCGTCGTCACCCCCGCCGACCCGAGGGAGCTCGACCCCAGCGCCTGAAGCCCGGCGCCCCGCACAAATTCCGAGCGAGCGACCACCTCGTCGTCATAGGTTGACCGGCTGCCCATTTGCACCCGGACGAGCCCGAGGAGTGTCTCGTGCGCTACCGCAGCCTGCGGCGGGTTCTGCCCTATCTCCGCGCCTACCGACGGCCGCTGGTCGTCATCAGCATCGCGGCACTCATCGGTCTCGTCGCGGCCGTCTCGATCCCACTCGTCACCGAGCACGTCATCGATGGGCCCCTCGCCGACGGAGACGAGCAAGCGCTGTTCGCCTTGGCCGGCCTTGCGTTGGTGCTCGGCCTGATCGAAGCATTGAGCGCGCTCATCCGCCGCCACTCGTTGGGGATCCTGGCGCACGGCATCGAGACCGATCTGCGTGACGACCTCTACGCACATCTCCAACGGCTCGACGTCGGGTTCCACGACGACTGGGATTCGGGTCAGCTGCTCTCGCGCGCCACGAGCGACATCAGCGCGATCCGCCGGTTCGTCGGATGGGGCGCCGTGTTCTTCGTGATCAACGGCGTCACCGCGATCGTCGTGTTCGTGCTGCTCGCCCGCATCGATGTTTCGCTCGCCTGCATCGTGTTGGCACTCGCGGTGCCGCTCACCTTCATCCTGCGCATCGTGCAACGGCGCTACTCCGAAGCGTCACGCCGCATCCAAGACGACACCGGCGACCTCGCCACGCTCGTGGAGGAGGGCGCCACCGGCATCCGAGCCATCAAGTCGTTCGGCCGCCTGCCCCTCGTGTCACGGCGCTTCGCGGACCAAGCCGACGTGCTGCACGACTCGTCGATGGATCGTGTGCACACGATCATCCACTTCGAGTGGGTGCTCAACGTGCTGCCCGGCATCGCGCTCGCGACCGTGATGCTCGTGGGCGTCAAGGCGGTAGGCGACGGCACCATGACCGAGGGCGGACTCGTCGCGTTCATCAGCTACCTGCTGATGATCATCTGGCCGATCGAGTCGCTGGGCTGGATCCTCGGCATGGCTGAAGAAGCAGCCACGGCCGCGCAGCGGGTGTTCGAGGTGTTCGACTCCGATCCGAGCGTGCAGGACCCGCACCACCTCGTCGCGGAAGGCGCGCAGGTCGAGCTCGGCGACGTCGACGGCACCGTGCGGTTCGAAGGCGTCGGGTTCCGCTACCCGGGCACTGAGGCGTGGGTGCTCGACCACGTCGATCTCGAGATCCGTGCCGGCGAGACGATGGCGTTGGTCGGGCTCACCGGTTCGGGCAAGACCTCGCTGGCCATGCTCCTGCCGCGCCTGTACGACGCGACGCACGGACGCGTCACCATCGACGGCATCGACGTGCAAGACGTCACGCTCCGATCGCTCCGCACGCAGGTGGCCGTCGGCTTCGAGGAAGCCACCCTGTTCTCGGCGAGCGTGCGCGAGAACGTGACCCTCGGCAACGCCGACGCGTCGGACGACGACGTGGACGAGGCACTGCTCGTCGCGCAGGCGCAGTTCGTGCACGACCTGCCGTGGGGCCTCGACACGCGCATCGGTGAGCAAGGCATGACGCTGTCCGGCGGGCAGCGCCAACGCATCGCGCTCGCACGCGCGATCCTCGCGCGCCCGAACGTGATCGTGCTCGACGATCCCCTCTCCGCCCTTGACGTGCACACCGAAGCGCGCGTCGAACGAGCGTTGCGTCACGTGCTCGACGGCGTCACCGCGCTCATCGTCGTGCACCGGCCGTCGACGGTGGCGCTCGCTGATCGCGCCGCGCTGCTCTGGGAGGGCCGGATCGCGGCGGTCGGCACGCACACCGAGCTGCTCGACGACGAGCGCTACCGCGCGATCCTCGCGCAAGAGGCCGACGAGGTCACTGGCGACACGCCACGACAGGATGAGGTGGTGGCCTGATGACGAACCACGACCCGACGCCGTCGCCGCAGTTCGAAGAGCTCGAAGGCATCGACCTCAGCCAGATCGACCTGCTCCGTACCGACGGTGGCCACGAGCGAGACGCGTGGCGCGGCGTCGCGATCGAAGATGTCGACGACGTCACCGGCACGCTCGCCGGGTTCCTCCGTCAGCGCAGCCGCGCGCTCCTCGGCGTGATCCTCCGTCCGCACCAGCGCAGCCTCATCCTCGCCGGGTTCCTCATCAGCATCCGCACGTTGTGCGTGCTCACCACTCCCCTGCTGGTCGGCATGGCGATCGACGACGGCTTGCCACCGCTCCAGCCCGGCGGCGACGGCAGCATGCGCACGATCTCGCTGATCTGCGCCGCCATCGTGCTGGTCACGATCGTGAACGCACTCGCGTTCAACTTCTTCTTCCTCGTCACCGGCCGCGTCGGACAAGACATCCTGCGAGATCTGCGCAACCGCGTGTACGTGCACTTCCAACGCTTGAGCTTGTCGTTCCACGAGCGCTACACGTCGGGGCGGGTGATCTCGCGACTCACCAGCGACGTGGAAGCGCTCGCAGAGCTGTTGAACCAGGGCTTCGTGAACCTGATCAACGCGGTGCTGTTGATCGGCGGCATCGGGACGGTGCTGCTGATCCTCGACTGGCAGCTCGCGCTCGCGGTGCTGGCAGTGTTCCCGGTCGCGATGCTCCTCACGTGGTGGTTCCGCACGCGCGCGGAGCCCGCCTACCGCGCGACGCGCGAAGCGGTCGCGCTGGTGATCGTGCACTTCGTGGAGTCGCTCGCGGGCATTCGCGCCGTGCACACGTTCCGCCGGGAGCCACGCAACCAGGAGATCTTCGACGAGCTCGACGATCGGTATCGCTCGGCGTTGGTGCGATCGAACACGCTGGGATCGGTGTTCGGTTCCGGGATCCTGTTCCTCGGGCGTCTGACCACCGTGATCGTGTTGCTCTACGGCGGTGAGCGGGTGCTTGCCGATGACATGACGATTGGTGTGCTCGCCGCGTTCCTGTTGTACCTCCGTCGCTTCTTCGAACCGATGCAGGACCTCAGCCAGTTCTACAACCAGTTCCAGGGCGCGAGCGCGGCGCTCGAGAAGCTCGCGGGCGTGCTCGACGAAGCACCGGTGGTCCCGGAACCATCAACCCCGGTGGCACTCGATGCGCCACAGGGTGCGCTCACGTTCGACGCGGTCCGGTTCGCGTACGGGGTGGCGGAGATCATCCCCGAGCTCCGCCTCGACGTGCCGGCCGGGCAGACGCTCGCGCTGGTGGGCGCCACCGGCGCGGGCAAGACCACGCTCGCGCGACTCCTCGCGCGGTTCTACGACCCGACCCACGGACAGATCCGCCTCGACGGCATCGATCTGCGTGACCT
>JBEVLJ010000332.1:0-5897 GCA_040509195.1 Acidimicrobiia bacterium | reverse complement strand
CTCGGCGTGCTCGACGAACTGGGGTGGTCGGCCACGTTCTTCATGCTCGGCGAGATGGTGCGGCGGGCGCCGGGGCTGGCGCGCGACGTGGCCGACGCGGGTCACGAGATCGCGGTGCACGGCGACGTGCACGGGAACATGTTGCGCCGGACTCCGCGCACCACCGACACGGACATCGCACGCGCGGTCGACTCGATCACCGAAGCCACAGGCGTCACGCCGGCATGGTTCCGGCCACCGTTCGGCATCCAGTCGTACGCGTCATTGCATTCGGCACGGGCGCGCGGGATGCGCACGGTGCTGTGGACCACCTGGGGCCGTGATTGGCGCAAGGAGGCGACGCCGGACACGGTCACCGCCGACGTGCTCCGCCGCTACGTCGATGGTGGCACCGTCCTGTTGCACGACTCCGACTGCACGTCGTATCCCGAGTCGTGGCGTTCCACGCTCGGGGCATTGCCCAAGCTCGCCGACGCGTTCGCGTCCCGCGGGTTGGCCGTCGGCACCGTCGGCGCTCACGGCTTGTAGCCCGTTCCTCAGTTCTGCAGGTCGAGCACGGCGGCGCCGACCGCCTCGAGCTCGTCGTCCCACGAGGCGATCTCATGCATGGGGACGGGAACGAGCTTGGTGAAGCCCACGGCGATGAAGGCTTCGAGGCGATCGCGCAGCGCGTCGAGTCCGACCACCACCACGTCGGCGGCGCCGGGTCCGCGTCGTGCCTCGAGGGCAAGGACCTGGGCGTCGACCAGCGTCGTGCGCGAGTAGAAGACCATCGCGCCGAAGTGCTCGGGATCGATCTCGCGTCCGGCTTCGGCGGCCGTCTCGTCGACGAGCTCACGATCGCGTGCGACCTGTTCGGGCGTGCAGAAGCTCGGCAACCACCCGTCGGCCAGCCGACCGACTCGCCGGAGCTCCACCGGGGCCCTGCCGCCGAGCCACACGTCGAGCGGCTGCTTCGGGAGGGTCCCGATCGACACGCCCTCGTAGTGGAAGCGCGCGCCGTCGTGGTCGACCGACGGCTCGCTCCACAGTCGGCGGATGAGCGGGAGCGCTTCCTCAAACCACTTCGCGCGCTCGCCTCGGGTCACACCGAAGGCCTGGTGTTCGTGGGGGTCGGCGGCGCCGAGGCCGAACGCGGGGAGCGCGCGTCCGTTCGAGACGAGGTCGAGGGTGGCCCACTCCTTGGCGAGGTGCACCGGGTTCCGCCCGGGGAGCACCTGCACCGACGTGCCGAGCTTGATGCGCGACGTGCGGCCGGCCGCGTACGCGAGCAACACCATCGGATCCGCGATGGGTCCGGTCATGCGTTCCGAACACCACAGTGAGTCGAACCCGATGCGTTCGAGGCCGTCGATGAGCGCAGCGGGCGACGTGGCGGGCTCGTCGCGACGCCGACCGCCGCCCGCGTATCCAATACGCGTCTTCACGCTCGGCCGATCCGCGGAATCGTCGACATCGTCAGGGGCGCAGGTGCTCGTACTGACGGAGCTCGCGCCGTGCGATCTGCTGGAGGTGCACCTCATCGGGACCGTCGACGAGTTGCAACGTGCGGGCGTTGGCCCACATCTCGGCCAGCGGCCAGTCGTCGGTCACTCCGGCCGCGCCGAACACCTGCACCGCATGGTCGATCACCTTCGTTGCAGTGCGCGTGACTGCCACCTTGATCTCACCGATCTCCTGCGACGCCGCCTTCTTGCCCGCGGTGTCGATCTTCCACGCCGCCTTGAGCGTGAGGAGACGCGCCTGATTGATCGCGATGCGCGACTCGGCGATCCAGGTCTGGATCACGCCTTGGTCGGCCAACACCGTGCCGAAGGTGGTGCGCATCTGCGCTCGCTCACACATGAGGCGCAGCGCGTGCTCGGCCGCGCCGATCGCCCGCATGCAGTGGTGGATGCGGCCCGGACCGAGCCGCGCTTGCGCGATCGCGAAACCGCCGCCCTCTTCGCCGAGGAGGTACTCCTTGGGGACGCGGACGCCGTCGAACAGGGTTTCGCAGTGGCCGCTGCCTTCGATGCGGCCGTACACGGGGAGCGATCGCACGATGCTCACGCCCGGCGCGTCCATGGGGACGACGACCATGCTGTGGCGGCGGTGGCGATCGGCGTCGGGGTCCGACACCCCCATGACGATGGCCACTGCGCATCGGGGTGACGCCGCGCCGGTGGTGAACCACTTGTGGGCCCGCACGATGTAGTCGTCACCGTCGCGCGTGATGGTGCTCACGATGTTGGTGGCGTCGGAGCTCGCCACCCACGGCTCGGTCATCGCGAAGCACGAGCGAATGTCGCCGTCGACGAGCGGCTGCAGGTACTGCTCGCGCACGATGTCGGTGCCGAACTCGGCCAGCACCTCCATGTTGCCCGTGTCGGGTGCCGCGCAGTTGGTGGCTTCCGGCGCGAGGGGCGTGCTGCCGAGGATCTCGCACAGTGGCGCGTAGTCGAGGTTCGACAGCGCGGGTCCGTAGCGCGCGTCGGGCATGAACAGGTTCCACAAGCCGCGAGACTTCGCTTCGGTCTTCAACTCCTCGATCACCGTGGTGTGGTGGTGCGGGTCACCGGCCGCTTCGATCTCGGCATGCGCGCGTGGGATCGCCGGGATCACCTGCGTGGTCACGAAGTCGCTGAGCTGCTCTGACAGCTGCTCGGCCAGGGGGGTCGGTGCGAAGTCCACGAACACCTCGATGATCGGTCTACGACAGCGTGCGGGGATGACCCTACTCACCTCCCTTGCGTTGGCTCCTCCCACGGACGTACCTCCAAGACCGTGATCAAGACGACGAGGCGGCCGAAGACCCAGAGCCAGGCGATCAGGGCGAACACGATGCCGATCGCGCCGTAGAGCGCGGAGGAGTTCTCCACGAGGCGGGGGACCACGTACCCACCCAGCACCTTGAGGATCTCGAGCCCGATCGCCCCGACGATCGCCGGCATCAACGTCGCCTGCAGGGCCGCGTGCCGATTCGGCAACAACCACGACGTCCAGAGCCACAGCCCGGTGTTGACCACGAGCGACACGACGAGCGTGACGACGGCGAGGATTGCTGGCAGCGAACCGACGAACGAGGTGACGACGCCGCCGACCGCCAGCAACACGAACGCGCCGATCAGCCATCCCAAGCCGACGAGGCGTGATCGCGCGGGGCGGGTCGGCACCTGCCACGCGGCATCGTACGCACTGGCGACCGACAGCGCGAAGCTGCTCCCGATCCACACGAGACCGAGCAACCCGACCACGGTGGCGGTCGTGCGGCTCTGCTGGGCCGTGTTCACCGCGTCGGTGACGGTCTTCGCCGCGGCACCGTGCACGCCGAGCCACCCGACGAGTCGCTGCGCGACGTCGTCGGTGCTCACGGATGACACGTAGCCCAGCACTGCGATGGCGAGCACGGCCAACGCGAACAGTGCGAGGAACCCGTACAGCGTGATCGCCGCCGCGGTGTTGCGACCGTTCAGTGCGGCGTAGCGAGCGAGGAGACTGCGGCCTTGGTCGTAGATTCGGCGGACCACTGCACCTCGTTCCGGTCGGGCGGGACCATGTCTATCGTTCCGTGCCTCGCGGTGGTGGCCCACCTTGTCTCACGGAGGACTGATGCGACGATCGATCGACGATGCCATCGACGATCACCCCGAGGGTGATCCCGAACGCCCGCCCGTGTCGTGGGCCGTCGCACTCACCGACGACTGCGAAGCGTGCGGCGACGGTGAGTTGCGCGTCGTCGTCACCCTCGAGGAACAGGGTCAGGCCGGGCTCGGTCAGATCGCGCACCTCTCACCCGACTCCGCCCGTCGCCTCCGCGCCGCCATCGCCGCCGCACTCAAGGAGATCGGCGAACCTGCCTAGTTGACGCTCGCTCGGCTGGGGTCACCTGACTACTCCGAGATGGACCACGTACCACTCGCCGCGCCATGAGATCAGTGACGTCACCGGAAACGTGCGCGTCTCGCCGCGCACCGTGTACCGCAGCGTCGATCCGTACACGCGCCAGTACGAGCCCTTGTTGTACTCCGCGCCGGGCTGCACCCACACCGCCTGCTCGTTCGGCACCGAGAGACCGGCGAACGTCGCGCTCGACGCATCGGCGCCGAGTTGGTCGTGCAACCGATGGATGTCGTCGGCGTAGTTGGCGAGCAAGCGCGACTGGTAGTCGCCGGCCGGATCGCTGATCGCCTTCACCTGGAGGTACGCGGCCTTCGGGAAGAAGAACGGAGCAGCGAGCGACGGATCGTCGTGCACGATCGCTTGCCAGAGCGCCTGGGTTCCCGAGCCGAAGGTCGGGCCGCTCGCAGTGGGCTTGGTGTCGGTCTGCGGGAGCGCACCGGGATCTTGCGTCGTGGTCGTCGGTGCGACGGTGGTGGTCGCGCCGACCTTCGCGTTCGTCGTGGTGGTCGGCGCGGACGTGGTCGTCCGCGTGGTGTCACGTGGTGCGGTCGACGCCACCGCGGCTGCGACCGTCACCGTCGAGTCATCGCGGTCGGGCGACGTGGCGACGAACCCGATGCCCACCGCGAGCGCCACGCCCACGACGATCGCGTACACGCGTCGCTGGCGCTGCAGTTCGACGGTGGTCAACTCCCGGGGCACGCGTGCACGCTACGCACTCGCGTCGCCCCGCACGTACCCTGACGCCATGAGCGCGGTCGAGCCCGAGGGTCAACGCCAACGACGCACGGCGACGCCCAGCGCGGCGCTCGCCGCCGCGCTGCTCGGGCTGCAAGACGTGCTCGAGGGGCGCAAGGAACGGGAGAAGCCGGTGATCGAGGTCGAGGCCGCCGGCGAGCCACCACCCGACGGCATCGAGATGTTCCTCGACCCCGAACACCCCGAGCGCTCGGTCGTGGTGATCCACGGCACGGGCATCGCGCACGCCGAGCCGGCAGGGCCCACCGAGGTCGGCGGCGACGGCCGCGCAGAGACGAGCAGCTAGAGAAGCAGTGGAGTGCGGAGCCCGTGCTGCTCGGTGTCGTCGAGGCGCACCCGATGCTCCACGATCTGCTCGACCGACACCATCGCGATGAGGTGCTCGGCGGCGAAGCGCTCGAGGTCGGGGATTCGCGCCGGTGACCCATCGGTCGCCAGCACCTCGCAGATGACCGCGATCGGCGGTAAGCCTGCGAGCCGCGCGAGGTCGACGGCCGCTTCGGTGTGACCGCGACGTTCCAGCACGCCACCGGGACGAGCGCGCAGCGGGAACACGTGGCCCGGACGCGAGAAGTGCTCGGGTCGCGACGTCGGGTCGAGCACCTTGCGGATGGTGGTCGCGCGATCTGCGGCCCCGATGCCGCTGCCCGCGGTGACATGGTCGATCGACACCGTGAACGGGGTGTCGCACCCCGCGCGGTCGGCGGGCACCATCGGCCAGAAGTCGAGCTCGTCGAGCCGCTCCGCGCCGCACGGCATGCACACGAGGCCGCGACCCCACTGGATCATGAAGTTCACCGCTTCCTGTGTGACCCAACTCGCGGCCATGGTGAGATCGCCTTCGTTCTCGCGGTCCTCGTCGTCGACGACGAGGACCATCTCGCCGCGTCGGATGCGCTTCAGTGCCGTCTCGATCGTGGCGAGCGTCATGTGTACTCCTCGTGGTTGGGCAGGGTCACGACCATGCGGCAGCCGTGTGGCTCCCGCGTCTCGGGATGGATGTCGCCACCGTGGAGGTCGACGATCCACTGTGCGATCGCGAGGCCGAGCCCCGCGCCGCCGTTGCTCGAGGCCCGCGCCGTGTCGGCGCGGTAGAACCGCTCGAACACGCGCGCGCGATGCTTCGCCGCGATGCCGGGGCCATCGTCGCGCACCTCGATGCGCACCGCATCGTCGTCGGACTTGGCCTCGATCCAGACGTTGCCCTCGTTGCGCGTGTACTTGACGCCGTTGTCGACGAGGTTGACCAGGATCTG
>JBEVLJ010000331.1:0-3896 GCA_040509195.1 Acidimicrobiia bacterium | reverse complement strand
GGGGTGCGCATCAGTGAGCTCGTCGGGCTGGATCGCGCCGATCTCGACCTCCACGACGGCATGGCGCGCGTGCTCGGCAAGGGGAGCAAGGAACGCGTGGTTCCCCTCGGGCGCGGTGCACGCGACGCGTTGGAGGAGTACCTCACCCGCGGGCGTCCCGAGCTCGATCGACGTCGCGCGTCCAAGGTCAACGTCAAGGCGACCCCGACGTCGACCCGGGCCGCGGCACGGCCCGGGGACGCCGTCTTCCTCAACGCGCGGGGCGGGCGTCTCACTCGCCAAGGCGCGTGGCTGATCGTGCGCGACGCGGGCGGGCGTGCGGGGATGGGCGATCGTCTTTACCCGCACGTGTTGCGGCACTCCTGCGCCACCCACATGCTCGATCACGGGGCCGACATCCGAGTGGTGCAGGAGCTGCTGGGACACGCCAGCCTCTCGACCACTCAGGTGTACACCCGGGTGTCGCCCGAACGACTGCGGGCGGTGTACGACCAGGCTCACCCGCGAGCGCGGGCCCGTTGAGCCGACCCGTTGACCTCAGACCCGTTGACCTCAGACCCCGCGCACTGAGCTCGCGGGCCGATTCGCGCGCTGAGTGACGGGCGACCGGCGTACACTTCCTGCATGCCCGAAACCGCCGATGCCGTGTTGCGCGACCAACTGGAAGACGAGCGCGAGAAGCTCGTGGAGCAGTTGGGACGCCTCGGTCACGGCGACGCCGCCCCCAGCGACGGTGGCCTCGACTTCGACGAGAACTTCGCCGATTCGGGTCAGGTCACCGCGGAGCGCGGTGAAGCCGACGCGATTGCCGGGCAGCTCGAGGACACGCTCGCCGAGATCGACGAAGCGTTGGCGAAGTTCGACGCCGGCACCTACGGCCAGTGCGAGCAGTGTGGTCAGCGCATCGGCGACGCCCGGCTCGAGGCGATGCCCGCCGCGCGCTACTGCATCGACCACGCGTCGCGGCCGCACTGAACTGAACGGTCACCGGTTCCGCCCGAGTGAGCAACGATCTTCAGACTGCCGTCATCAGCTTCTTCTGCCTCGTGGTGGCGGTGATCCTGCACGAGATCAGCCACGGGGTCGTGGCGCTGTGGTTCGGCGACGACACCGCGAAGCGGGCGGGACGACTCACCCTGAATCCGGTGTCGCACGTCGATCCGTTCGGCTCGGTGATCCTGCCCGCGATGGGCGCCCTCGCGGGGTTCCCGGTGTTCGGCTACGCGAAACCGGTGCCCGTGAACCCGACGCGCATGCGCAACCCGCGGCGCGATTCGTTGATCGCCACGCTCGCCGGCCCGGTGACCAACCTCCTGTTGATGACCGCCGCCGCGTTCGCGGCGCACGCCGTGTACGACCCGTCGACGGTCCTGCCGGGGAGCACGGTGGCCGACCTGCCACTGCTCGTGCAGGTGCTGTTCACGTTCGCGTGGGTGAACCTCGCGCTCGGCGTGTTCAACTTCCTGCCGATTCCTCCGCTCGACGGTTCGGCGCTGATCGAGCGGGTGCTCCCCGAGGAGTGGTTGCCGCAGTGGTACCGGTTCCGGCCGTACGGGTTCCTGGTGCTGTTCCTCCTCGTGTTCTCCACCGGCCTGATCGGGCGGCTGTTGAACCCCTTCTACGACCGTCTCTTCGACTTCGTGTTCCGGTGATGGGCGAACGCGTCGCGCCAGGGAACGCGCCAGGGGCAGGGATCGGCTTCAGCTCCGAGATGAGGAGACGATGATGAGGATCGTGCACCTCGCTCATCGGTTCTTCGGCGCGATCACCGCCGTCCCACCCGACCCGGATGACCTCTCGTGGGTCGACCAGGTGCTCGACAACGCCGATCTCCTCACGCAGTTCCGCCGGATGCCCTACCACGACCAGGCCCACGCGATCGGGGTGGCGCGCGCCGTGCAGGCCGACCTCGCCGACACGCAGTGGGCCGATGATCCGCGCTGGCTCGCGGCCGCGCTCCTGCACGATCTGGGCAAGCTCGATTCCCGACTCGGTGTGTACGGACGGGTCGTCGCGACCGTCTCGTCGGGGGTCGCGGGCCACGACATGGCTGACGCATGGTCGGACCGCAGCGGCTTCACCCGACGGGTCGGTCTCTACCTCCGTCACCCCGAACTGGGCGCCGACCGCATCCGCCTCGCCGGTGGACCGGAGGAAGCCGCGGTCTGGGCTGCGGCGCACCAGGACCCGGAGCGGTCGACCACGACCGGCTTCCCGGCGCCCGTCGTGACGGCGCTGCTGGCCGCCGACGACGATTGACGACTCGCGCGGGATCGCTCGACCAGATCAGGTCTCGTCGGCGGGCTTGAGCAAGCGATCGGCGAGGATCTCGAGCGGGAAGATGAGGATCCACGTCGCGAGCGCGAGTTGGGTGTCGACGTACGCGATGGGGATCGACACGAGGAACAGCGAGACGGGGATCACCGCGGCCACCACCATGTAGCGCTCCATCGCGAATGGGACCACCTCGTCGAGCAGCCGCGCTCGGTTCGCGGTCACGAACATCACCGCTTCGAGCGAGCTGGCGACGCTCAGCGTGATTGCATACAGGATGATCGAGATCGGCTGATCGGTGAACTTGCCCGCCAATGCGGTGGGGAACGGCGCGAACGCGATCGCGGCGAGGTACACGAGGTTGATCGTCATGAGGCGCGGTGACATCGACACGAGCCGCGCGAAGAACCGGTGGTGGGCGAGCCAGTAGTTGCCGATCACCACGAAGCTGATGAAGAAGCTGACGATCTCGGGTTGCTTGTCCTTGATCTCGTCCCGCAGCGCGTCGGCCGGACCGGGCGGCACGCCGATGCCGACCACCAACAGGGTCATCGCGATCGCGAACACCGCGTCGCTGAAGAACGCGACGCGGTCGAACTCGAGCCCCGGGTTGTGCCGGCGGTAGCGAGTCGCCTTCGTGCCGGTGTGATCAGGCGCCGAGGCCCGGGTGGGCTCCGAATCCGACTCCGGCGCCGGCGGCTCGTCGTGCTCCGCCATCAGCCCAGGCGGGGATAGAGCCCGGCGGCGGTGCGTGCCCGTGCCAGCACCGGTGCGGCGATCGCCTGCGCCGCAGCCGCGCCGCGGCCGAGGATGCGGTCGACCTCACCCGGATCGGCCGCGAGCTCCGCGTAGCGCGCCTGGATCGGCGTGACGAGTTCGACCACCGCATCGGCCACCGCGCCCTTCAACGCGCCGTACCCGGTGCCGGAGTACTCCGCCGCGATCTCATCGGTCGAACGATCGGTGACCGCGGCGAGCACGTCGAGGAGGTTGGACACGCCTGGCTTCTCGGTGCGGTCGTAGCGAACGTCGTTGTCGGAGTCGGTGACGGCCGACTTGATCCGCTTGGCGATCGCCTTGGGGTCGTCGAGGATCGCGACCGTGCCCTGCGGCGAGTCGGCCGACTTCGACATCTTGTTGGTGGGGTGTTGGAAGTCCATGACTCGCGCCCCGGCGGGCGCGATCGCAGCTTCGGGCACCACGAACGTGTTCCCGTGGTGGTGGTTGAAGCGGATCGCGACGTCGCGCGTGAGCTCGAGGTGTTGGCGTTGATCGTCGCCCACCGGCACGCGCTCCGTGTCGTAGATCAACACGTCGGCTGCCATCAGCACCGGGTAGTCGAACAGGCCGACGCTCACCGACTCTTGGCCTTGGCTCTTCTCCTTGAACTGCGTCATGCGGCGCAGCTCGCCGAACGTGGCCGTGCAGTTGAGCAACCAGGTGAGCTCGGTGTGCTCGGGCACGTGGCTCTGCACGAAGAGGATGCACCGCTCGGGATCGAGACCGGTGGCGAGCAGCACCATGGCGGCGCGGCGCGTGGCGTCGGCGAAGGTGGTCGGATCCCACGGCATGGTGAGCGCGTGGAGGTCGACCACGCAGTAGAGCGCCTGGTCGGGGGTGGG
>JBEVLJ010000330.1:0-7435 GCA_040509195.1 Acidimicrobiia bacterium | reverse complement strand
GGCCGCGATCGCCGAGATCGAAGCGCGCGGGAAGCGCGCGCTCCTCGTCGGCGGCACCGGCCTCTACGTGCAGGCGGTCATCGACCCGCTCGAGTTCCCTCCGCAGAACCTCGCGGTGCGCGCCGAGATCGAGGCGAGCGTGCAGGATCCGGTCGCGCTCGCGGCGGCCTACGCAGAGTTGGAGGCGCTCGACCCGGTGGCGGCTGAGCGCATCGAGCCAGCCAACGTTCGCCGCGTCGCGCGCGCACTCGAGGTGATTCGCATCACCGGTCGACCGTTCTCGTCGTTCGGTCCCGGGATGCAACCAGGTGGTGACACCGTCATGCCGGTGCAGGTCGCGGGTGTGTGGCTCCCGCGCGCGGTCATCGCGCGTCGGATCGAGCAACGCGTCGCGCAGATGCGCGCCGACGGGCTGCTTGACGAAGTGCAGGCGCTCGTCGCCGCGGGCGAGCTGTCGCGCACGGCCCGCCAAGCGATCGGCTACAAGGAGATCCTCGCCCACCTCGACGGCACCACCCCGTCGCTCGACGACGCGTTCACCGACATGGCCGACCGCACTCGGTCGTTCGCCCGTCGTCAACGCATGTGGTTCCGCCGCGATCCACGCATCACGTGGTTCGCCGCATCGGACAATCCGTGTGTCGTGCTGCCGAGCCTGCTGGCATGGTGGTCGACATGACCAGGGTTCGTCTCTCCAAGTACCACGCCACCGGCAACGACTTCCTCGTGTGGTCGTGGCTCGACGCGGCGCCCGGCGCGGTGCCGAGCGTTGCCACCGACCTCGCCCCGCAGGCGGTCGCGTGGTGTGACCGCCATCGCGGCATCGGCGCCGACGGGTTGATCGTTGTGCTGCGTGGCCGTGACGGTGCCGACGTCGAGATGCGGCTCTTCAACGCCGATGGCGGGATCGCCGAGATGAGTGGCAACGGCATCCGGGCCCTCGTTGCGGTCGCGGTGCGCGACGGCGCGGGCACCGGTGATGGCGATGGCGGGCGTCTCGTGGTCGACACCGGCGGCGGTCGGCGCGAGATCCACTACACCGTCGACAACGCCGGTGCGGTCATCGCCGCGACCGTCGACATGGGGCCGGCCACCTTCGAACCGTCGGCCATCCCGCTCGACGCGCCGAGTGCGTTCGGGCTCACCGCCGAGTTCCACGGCGTGACGTACGAGGGAGATGCGGCAGGAATGGGTAACCCCCATTTCGTGGTGTTCGTCGACGATCCCGCTGTGGCAAGAGTCACACAACATGGCCCACACCTTGAACACGACGCACGATTCCCGAAGCTGACCAATGTGGAGTTCATCCGGATCGACGGTCACGACGAACTGTCGATGCGGGTGTGGGAACGAGGAGTCGGGGAGACGTTGAGCTGCGGAACTGGGGCGTGCGCGGCAGCGGCCGTTGCCCGTCGTCGCGCGCTCGTCGGTGACCACGTCACCGTGCACGTTCCCGGTGGCGATCTCTCGGTCGATCTCGGTGACACGGTGAAGCTCGGTGGCCCGGTCGTGCACGTGTACGACGTCGAGGTCGACGTCGACGACTTCGTTCAGGACGAGTCATGAGCCCACGCCGGTTGCTCACCGCGTCGGAAACCGACTTTGACGTCCTTCGTCAACGAGCGTTGCTCGTGGGCACCGGGATCGGTACGCGCAGCGTCGAAGCCGCTGAGGCGTCGCTCGACGAGCTCGCGCAACTGGTCGACACCGCCGGTGCGATCCCGGTGGAGCTGGTGCTGCAACGCCGTAGCTCGCCCGACGCTGCCACCTACATCGGGTCGGGGAAGGCGGGAGAGCTGCGCGAGCTCGTGGTCGAGCTCGACATCGACCTCGTGGTGTTCGACAACGACCTGTCGCCTGCCCAACAACGCAACCTCGAGAAGTTGTTCGAAGTCGACGTGGTCGACCGCGTCGCCCTGATCCTCGACATCTTCGCCCAGCACGCGCACAGCCAAGAGGGCATGGTGCAGGTGGAGCTCGCGCAGCTCCGCTACCGGTTGCCGCGCCTGCGCGGTCGCGGAGGCCAACTGAGCCAACAGGGTGCCGGTGGTGGTGCCCGCGGCGGTTTGGTCGGTACCCGCGGTCCGGGTGAGACGCAACTCGAAGTCGACCGCCGTCGCATCCAAGAACGCGTGCGCAAACTCGAGCGTGACTTGTTGCGTCTCGAGGGGAATCGCGCCACGCAAGGCAAGGCGCGTCGCCGGCGCGACCTCTCGCGCATTGCGCTCGTGGGGTACACGAATGCGGGCAAGAGCACGTTGCTCAATCGGCTCACGAACTCCGACGTGCTCGTGGAAGACCGCTTGTTCTCCACGCTCGATCCCGCCACCCGTCGGCTCGAGCTGACCGGCGGCGAGGTGGTGCTCGTGTCCGACACCGTCGGGTTCGTGCAGCGCCTCCCGCACCAGCTGGTGGAGGCGTTCCGCTCCACGCTCGAGGAGGTGGCCGACACCGACCTCTTGATCCATGTGGTCGATGGTGCGTCAGCCGACGCCGAGTTGCAGATCGCGGCGGTGCGCGAAGTGCTCGCCGAGCTCGGCGCCGATCACGTGCCCGAGATGCTCGTGGTCAACAAGATCGACACCGCCGATCCCGACGACGTGCACGCGCTCCTGCGTCAACACCGCGGCTCGCGTGCGGTGTCGGCGGCCAGCGGCGAGGGCGTCGCCGAGCTCCTCGAGGCGATCACCACCACGTTGCGTGCTCTCATCCCCGTCGTCGAGCTTCAGGTGCCGTACGAGCGCGGCGACGTGATCGCCGCGCTCCACCGCGACGGCCAGGTGCTGGTCGAGGTGCACGACGACCGTGGCACGCGAGTGCGCGCCCGTCTGCCACGTCTCGACGTCGCGCGATTCGAAGACTTCCTCGTGGGCGCCGCGTCGTGACCGATTCCACGTCGCCCGCGGTCGAAGACGTGCTCTCCGAGCTCGGGATCGGTTACACCGTGGTCGACCGCAACGGCGCGGTGATCGATTCCAACCAGCGAGCGCACGAGATCTTCGGTCGGGTGAGAGGCGTCTCCACTCCCGCCGACGGCTTCGGAGCCTGGGGCGAGGCGTTCGCCGAGAACGGCGAGGTGCTGCCGCTGGAAGATCTTCCCATCGTGCGCGCCATGCGCAACGGCGAGAGCGTCAGCGACCAGATCGTGGGCTTCCCGCTCGAGGTGGGGCAACGCAACGAAATGGTCTGGCTGCTCATCGGCGCGCATCCCGTGCGCGACGACAACGGTGAGGTGGTCGGGGCCCGGTGCTCGTTCGTCGACGTCACCGAGCAACGAGCCGCGCAAGCCGCGCTGCGCGACAGTGAGCGACGGTTCCGCCTGCTCGCCGAGAACGCCGCCGATCTCATCTTTCGGTTTCGCGTGGCCCCCGAGTTCGGCTTCGACTACGTGAACCCGACGGTCGTCCCGCTGCTCGGTCACGAGCCGGACGACTTCTACGCCGATTTCGAGCTCTCCCTGCAGTTGATGCACCCGGAAGATCGCGTCGAGTTCCGCGAGCTCGTCGCCGCGGTGATCTCGGGTGAGACCGAGGAGATGGAGCCGATCGTGGTGCGGATGACGCGCGGCGACGGCACGCTCATCTGGACGGAGTTCAAGATGGTGCCGATCTACGACGGTCGCACGGTGGTGGCGCTCGAAGGCATCGTGCGCGACGTCACGGTGCGCGTCACCAAGGAAGCCGACCTCAGCTACCAGGCGCGCCACGATCAGCTCACCGGGCTGTTCAACCGCGCGAGCCTGCTCGACGCGCTCGAGCTGGCACTCGCCACCGCGCGAGTGAACGAAGACGATGCGCTTGCGGTGCTGTACGTCGACCTCGACCGCTTCAAGACCGTCAACGACAACCTCGGACACGAGATCGGCGACCGCGTGCTCAGCACCGTCGCGGTGCGCCTCGCGGATGCGATGCGACCGTCCGACGTGGTGGCGCGACTCGGCGGTGACGAATTCGCGGCGGTGCTCGTGAACTTGCGCGACACCGCAGAAGCGGTCGCGGTGGCCGAACGCCTCCTGGGGGCGATCGCGCAGCCGATCTCGATTGACGGCAGCGAGCTGATCACCACCGCCAGCGTCGGCATCTCGTTCAGCTCCAACGCGGAGGAGACGCCGGCGGAGCTGCTGCGCCGCGCCGACGTGGCGATGTACGCCGCGAAAGACCGCGGGCGCGCCCGAGTGGAGCGCTATGACGAGCTCGATTCGCCCCCGGTTGATTCGACGGCCTCGCTCGACCCGTCGCACGGTTAGCCTCGGCCGATGGGCGCCACCGGGGGATTCGTCCCACCGCCGTATCCGCACGATCGTCTCGCGGCGCTGAAGGCGCGCGCCGAGCTCGCACCCGCCGGGTTGATCGACGCGTCGGTGGGCACACCGGTCGATCCGATGCCGGAAGTTGCGGTGCAAGCGTTGGTCGACGCGGCCCGCGGCGCCACGGGGTATCCGGCCACGATCGGTTTCCCGTCGTACCGGAACGCGGCCGTCGGATGGATCGACCGGCGATTCGGCGTGTCGTTGGCGGCCGACCAGATCTGCGCGTGCATCGGCACGAAGGAAGCCGTGGCGTCGTTGCCGCGGGCATTGTCGTTGCGTGATCCGTCGCGCGACGTGGTGCTGTATCCCGCGGTGGCCTATCCCACGTACGCGATGGGCGCCACGCTGGCCGGCCTGCGCGCCGTCCCGGTGCCGGTCGATCACGAGTGGCGTCTCGATCTCGGAGCCGTCGATCCGGCCGACGCCGATCGCGCGCTGGTGCTCTGGCTCAACGATCCGAGCAACCCCACTGGCGTCACCGCAACGCCCGACGCGATGCGCGAGGCGGTGGAATGGGCGCGGGAGCGAGGAATCGTCGTCGCGAGTGACGAGTGCTACGCCGAGTTCACCTACGACGACGCAGGCACACCGGCCGCGCCGGTCACGGCGCTGACCACGTCGACCGACGGCGTGCTCGCGGTGCACTCGTTGTCGAAGCGATCGAACATGGCGGGGCTGCGCGCGGGGTTCTTCGCCGGCGACCTCGAGCTCATCACGTACCTCGGCGAGGTCCGCAAGCACGGTGGCCTCATGACCCCCGCGCCGGTGCAAGCTGCAGCTGCTGCCGCGCTCGGCGACGACGTGCACGTGCGCGAGCAGCAAGCGCGCTATGCGGCGCGTCGCGCAACGATGCTCCCCGCGCTCGAAGCGCGCGGCTTGGTGCACGACGGCGGGCCTTCCGCCTTCTATCTGTGGTTGCGCACCGCCGAGGGCCCGAGCGACGGGTGGGCGATCGCGGCCGACCTCGCCGACACGGGGCTGTTGGCCGCACCAGGCGACTTCTACGGTCCCGCGGGTGAGCATCACGCGCGGATCGCGCTCACGCTCACCGACGAGCAGGTCGCACTCTCGTGTGAGCGGCTCACGTCGGCGTCCGTAGGCTGACCTCTCCACCTCACGATCAGGAGCTCTGCGTGTCCGATCTGGAACAGACCATCACTGCGCTGTGGGAAGGGCGCGACGACCTGGGTGCCGTGATGTCGGAGTCGGAGGCACGGCGTGCGGTGCACGACGCGATCGACGCACTCGACTCAGGTGAGGCGCGCGTCGCGGAAGTGATCGACGACGAGGTGGTCGTCCACCAGTGGTTGAAGTACGCGGTGCTCCTGCTGTTCAAGCTCTCCCACATGGAGACCACCGAGATCGGACCGTTCGAGTTCCACGACAAGATCCCGCTGAAGCGTCACTACGAGAAGTCGGGCGTGCGAGTGGTGCCGGGCGCATCGGCGCGCTGGGGCTCGTACCTTGCGCCTGGCGTGGTACTCATGCCGAGCTACACCAACATCGGCGCGCGCGTCGGCGCCGACACGATGGTCGACACGTGGGCCACGGTCGGTTCGTGTGCGCAGATCGGCGAGCGCGTGCACTTGTCGGGTGGTGTCGGCATCGGCGGCGTGCTCGAACCGGCGCAAGCTGCACCGGTGATCGTGGGCGACGACGTCACGATCGGTTCCCGGTGCATGGTCACGCAAGGTGCGCGCGTCGGCAACGGGGCGGTGCTCGGCGAGGGCACGATTCTCAACCCGGGGATCCCGGTGATCGATGCCGAGACCGGCGAAGAGGTGTCGCGCGGGGTGGTGCCGCCGTGGTGCATCGTCGTGCAGGCGGGACGCAAGCGCGTGTTCCCGGGTGGCGAGTTCACGCTCCCGTGCGCGCTGATCATCCGTCGACTCACCGAAGGCGAGCGCTCCGACAAGGCCAACATCAACGACATCTTGCGCGAGCACGGCGTCTCGGTCTGACGGTGCAACCCGCATGACCTCGGTGCTCGACCACGACGCGCGCGACTTGTTCGGCCTCACGGCGGAGTTGATTGCGGTGCCGTCGGAGAGTCATCACGAAGCCGAGCTGGCGCGGCTGGTCGAGCGGCGACTGCGTGAGCGCGCGCCGTCGCTCGCCATCGACGTGCTCGGCAGCAACGTGATCGCGCGCACGCAGCTCGGTCGCGATCGTCGCGTCGTGCTCGGCGGACATCTGGACACCGTGCCGGCGAACGAGAACGCCACGCCGCGTGTCGACGGCGACGTGCTGCACGGCTTGGGTTCGGCCGACATGAAAGGCGGCTTGGCGGTGCTGCTGGCGCTCGCCGAAGCGCTGCACGCGGACCCGGACGCCGCGCACCACGACATCACGGTGGTGTTCTACGAGTGCGAAGAGGTTGCCGACCGGTTCAACGGCCTGCGCCACATCTTCGAGACCGAGGCATCACTGCTCGACGCCGACTTCGCAGTGTTGCTCGAGCCCACCGCCGGTGCAGTCGAAGCCGGTTGCCAAGGTGTGGTGGTGCTCGAAGCGCGTTTCGACGGCGAACGTGCGCACACCGCGCGCCCATGGATGGGTCGCAACGCGATCCACCGGGCCACCGACGTGCTGGCGCGTCTTGCGCGCCACGAGACCGACGGCGTCGACGTCGATGGGCTCCACTACCGCGAGTCGCTGCAGGTCGTGCGCATCGAAGGCGGCATCGCGGGCAAGTTCAACGTGGTCCCCGACGGCTGCACCATGGCGATCGGACGTCGCTTCGCCCCGTGCTACTCGGAAGCCGAAGCCGAGAACCAGGTGCGGGTGCTGCTCGACGGCGCCGATCACATCGAGGTGCTGCAGTCGCAGCCCGGCGCGCTGCCGAATCTCACCAACCCCCTCGTCGCCGACTTCGTCGACCGCGTCGGGCTCGATGTGCACCCGAAGCTCGGATGGACCGACGTCGCGCGCTTCGCGTCGCGGGGTGTGCCCGCGGTGAACTTCGGCCCGGGTGACCCTGAGATCGCGCACACGCAAGGCGAGCACGTGACGCGTGAGTCGATCGAGCAGGCGTACACCGCGCTCGCCGCCTTCATCGGCATCGCCTGAGCGAGGCGCTTGAGCTTCGATCGACGGGTGGGACTTGAGCCAGGCTCAGAGCCGGCG
>JBEVLJ010000329.1:0-2927 GCA_040509195.1 Acidimicrobiia bacterium | reverse complement strand
CGCAGCGAACAGGCCGACGATGTCGTCGTCGAACCCGAGCACGAAGCTCGCGTACAACCCCGTTGCCACGATCGCCGCGCGCGACGCCTTGCGTAGGTTGATCCGCCCGGGATCGTTGATCATCCGGAATTGACTAGTCGATCCGCGACGCGACGAGCCTCAGCAGTTGTTCGGCACCGCGGAGCAGCAGAACTTCGGGTAGATGCTGGTCGGTCTCACCACTCGCTCGCCCCAGCCACAGGTGACCGTGTGCACGGCCGGGGGTCGTCGCTTCCACCCTGCCCGTTGACCACGAGCGGTAGTCGGTTCCCGCGCTTTCGATGCAAGCCGCCGCGCAGAGTGTTCATCTGGTCGCCACACGCTGTGCTGGAACATGGCCCGGGGCGCCGGTGGTTCGTCAGTAGGCTGACGCTCCGACGACCAACACGAGAGTGGACCCCGAGATGGCCATCCCCAAGGTGTGCGGGATCGAGACCGAATACGGCGTCTCGTTGCGGGGCGCGGCCGACCCCAACCCGGTGCTCGCCTCCTCGATGCTCATCAACGGCTACGTCGAGGGCCACCGAATCGGGTGGGACTTCGAGGACGAGTCGCCCGGCACCGACGCCCGCGGGTTCGCCCGCGACGGCTCGATGCCGCCCGAGATCGAGACGCACCTCGTGAACACCGTCCTCACGAACGGTGCTCGCTACTACGTCGACCACGCCCACCCTGAGTACTCCACGCCGGAGTGCGCTGACGCGCTCGAGCTCGTGTGCGCCGACAAGGCAGGGGAGCGGATCCTCGCTCGGTCGATGGTCGCCGCCCGCCACTTGATCGACGCGGGCCAGGAGGTCGTCGTCTACAAGAACAACTCCGACGGCAAGGGCAACTCGTACGGCACGCACGAGAACTCCCTCGTCGACCGTGGGGTGCCGTTCGGCACGCTGGTGCGCAACCTCCTGCCATGGTTCGTGAGCCGCCAGGTGTTCACCGGCGCCGGCAAGGTCGGTTCCGAGAACGGCGCGGCCGACGTCGACTTCCAGATCAGTTCGCGCGCCGACTTCTTCGAAGAAGAGGTGGGCCTCGAGACCACGCTCAAGCGCCCGATCGTCAACACGCGCGACGAGCCGCACGCGGATGCGTCGACCTATCGCCGACTCCACGTGATCGCGGGCGACGCGAACCTGTGCGAGGTGTCCACCTTCTTGAAGGTGGGCACCACCGCGATCGTGCTTGCGATGATCGAGGACGGCTTCATCGACAAAGACCTGTCGATCATCGGTCCGGTCAACGCGATGCGCGTCGTCTCGCACGACCCCACGTGCCGGGCGACCGTCGAGCTCTTCGACGGTGGGCGCACCACGGCCGTCGAGCTCCAATGGGAGTTCTTGCGCCTCGCGCAGAAGTACGCCGACGAGACCGGGCTGGAGATGTGCGGCGGGGAAGTGGTCGGCGCGATGGTGCTCGCACGGTGGGAAGCAGCGCTCGACGCGCTGGAGCGCGACCCGATGCTGCTCGACGGCCAACTCGACTGGGTGACGAAGCGCTCGTTGCTCCAGGCCTACATCGACCGCGACGGGCTCGACTGGAGCGACCCCAAGATCTCGTTGCTCGACCTGCAGTACAGCGATGTCCGTCCCGAGCGCTCCTTGTACGAGCGGCTTGTGAAGGCCGGCAAGGTCGAGCGCCTCGTCACCGAAGAAGAGGTGCGCACCGCGATCACCGATCCTCCGTCGTCGACTCGGGCCTACTTCCGTGGCACATGTCTGTCCCGTTGGCCGGAGTCCGTGGTCGCTGCCAATTGGGACAGCGTGATCCTCGACGTAGGCTCCGACCCGTTGCGACGGATCCCCATGATGGAGCCGTTGCGGGGAACGAAGGCGCACGTGGAACCGTTGTTCGCCGAAGTGTCGAGTCCGGCCGAATTGGTGGCCCGGCTCCAACAGTGACCAGCACGTCAGAGAGCGAGGCACATCCCCATGCCGGAGCGTGAACGCAAGCAGAAGCAAGCCCCTGCGAAGCAGGTGGAGGAGACCGCCGAGGTCGCCGCGCCTGCGAAGCAGGGCGAAGAATTGAAGGAAGAGCTCGACGACCTGCTCGACGAGATCGACACTGTCCTCGAGGCCAACGCAGAGGAGTTTGTCAAGAGCTATATACAGAAGGGGGGTGAGTGACCCTTATAGCCCGGTTCGTACGACCGTGAGTGTCATACCCCGCGCAAAGAATCTTCCGAATGGAAGAGCGCGGCGCTGACTGCCTCGCGACGAAGCCTGTCGAGCTGTTCCCGCGAAACAAGAACTGCACGGACGGCTTTCACGTCTCTTGCAAGGCATGCAACAACGCTCGGTCTCGCGAGTCGCGCGAGCGTCTGCACGGAGGATCTCGGCACTACCACCTGATGCACCGCTACGGGATCGGCGCCGACGACTTCGACCGAATGGTCGTCGAACAGGGTGGCGTGTGCGCGATCTGCGGTCGGCCCGATCCTGAGCACGTCGACCACTCGCACGAGACGGGCGTGGTACGCGGCATTCTCTGCTTCAACTGCAACGGTGGGCTCGGACAGTTGCGCGACGAGATCGACTCCTTGCGCAGCGCCGTCGAGTACCTCGAAGCCCGTGATGGATCGGGCGACGAGCTTTGTCAGCTTGCACTGACGCGAGCGAAGGGGTTGCGGACAGCCCACGTATAGGCTCGCCCGCGATGTTCGACTCACCGCTTCCCACCTTCGCGACCGGGCGTGACCCCGGCGCATCATTCGTCGATCTGCTGCGCCAGATCGCGCCGCACGAGCTCGCGACTGGGCGCGCGGTCAGCGAGTCCGGCCCGACGACGTTCGACCTGATGCACGGCACCACGGTGCTGGCGATCCGCTACGACGGCGGCGTGGTGATGGCGGGCGACCGTCGAGCCACGGCGGGCATGACGATCGCCAACCGCCGGAT
>JBEVLJ010000328.1:0-4408 GCA_040509195.1 Acidimicrobiia bacterium | reverse complement strand
AACCCGAAGACGTGCTCGTGTTCACCGTCGGTCACCACACGCAACCGGGGGAGACACGCCTCGACATCCTCGAGAACAACCTCGCGGTGATGCAGGGGATGGCCGAAGCGGTGGAGGCCGGTGGGCTGCCGCGCATCGCGATCGTCGTCACGAATCCGCTCGACGTGCTCACCGAGTACCTCACACGCCGCTGGGCCGACCAGCCGGTGTCGGTGATGGGCTCCGGTACGTCGCTCGACACGCTGCGATTCACGTTTCGCCTCGCGAACGAGTGCGAGGTGCATCCGCGCAGTGTGCACGCGTGGGTCATCGGCGAGCACGGTGACTCGTCGGTGTTCCTGCACAGCAACGCGACCATCGGCGCGATCCCGTTCCCGATCTACGCCGCGCAGCGGGGCATCGATCTCACGCCGGAGTGGATCGCCGACGTCGAGGCCGACGTGCGCAGCGCGGCGTACCAGGTGCGCGAGCTCAAGGGCTCGGCACGCCACGGCATCGGGCTGGCGGTGAGTGGGCTCGTGCGCTGCATCGGGCGCGAGCACGGCACGATCATCCCGGTGTCGGTGCGGGTGGCCGACCGCCTGTGCGCGAGCCTCCCGTGCGCGCTCGGGCCCGATGGTCCGTCGGAACCGCTGTGGCCGTTGATGAACGACGACGAACGCGCCGGATGGGAGCACAGCCTCGACGTGCTGCGCGAGGCAACGGCGATCTTGCCCATCTGAGCGCCGCGGCCTCACCCGCGAAGACGTGGACCAGCGACTCGGCCCGACACCGGTCCGGGCGCATGTCGGAAAGCAGCAACCCCAGCGGTACACTGCCTGACCCCATGGCCGTCAACACTTCCGTCGAAACTCTCGAAGAGAACAAGGTCCGCCTCCACGTCACGATCCCCGCTGCGGATTTCGAGCGTGCGATCGACCAGGCGTTCAAGAAGCTCGCGTACGAGGTGAAGCTGCCGGGATTCCGTCCCGGCAAGGCACCCCGCCGCCTGCTCGAGGCGCGACTCGGTACCGAAGCCGCACGCGACCAAGCGTTGCGCGACTCGCTGCCCGAGTTCTACGTCGAAGCGATCGACGCCGAGTCGATCGACGTGATCGCGCCGCCGGAGATCGACATCACCGCGGGTGAAGACGAAGGCGACGTCGAGTTCGACGCGGTGGTCGAGGTGCGTCCGGAAGTCACGCTCGACGGTCACGACGCGCTCGTCGTCGAGATCGAGAACCCGGCGGTGCCGGACGAAGCGATCGACAACCAGATCGACATGCTGCGCGAGCGTTCCGCCGACCTCGAAGACTCCGAGACGCCGCTCATCGACGGTGACTATGCCGAGCTCGACGTCACCGGTTCGATCGACGACGAGGCCGTCGAAGGGCTCACCGCGACCGACTACCTCTACGAAGTCGGGTCGGGGATGCTCGTCGAAGAGCTCGACGTGGAGCTGCACGGCAAGCGGCCGGGCGACATCGTGAAGTTCGACTCCGTGTTGCCGGAGCGCTTCGGGGACCGCGCCGGCACCGAGGTGTCGTTCCAGGTGCTGGTGAAGGACGCGAAGAAGAAGGCGCTGCCCGAGGTCACCGATGAGTGGGCCGCCGAGGTCAGCGAGTTCGACACCGCCGACGCGCTGCGCAACGACATCGCGATCCGTCTCGACCTCTACGCGAAGATCCAGGCGCAGCTCGCCGTGCGCGAGAAGGTGCTCGACGCGGCGGCGGAGCTCGTCACCATCGAGATCCCCACCACGCTCGTCGACCAGGAGATGGAGCGGCGCCTCCACGACTTCGCGCACCGTCTCCAGGAGCAGATGGGCGAGGGCATCACGATCCCGCAGTACCTGATGGCCACCGGCCAGAACCAGGAAGAGTTCCTCGAGCAACTGCGCGAGACCGCCACCAAGGCGGTGCGCTCCGACCTCGCGCTGCGCGCGGTGATCGCGCAGGAAGCGATCGAGGCCGACGACACCGAGGTCGACGCAGAGATCGAGCGACTGGCCGAACGCACCGGTGAGAAGGCCACCAAGATCCGCAAGGATCTCGAACGGGACGGTCTCATCGGGGCGGTACGCTCGGATCTCGCACGAGGCAAGGCACTCACCTTCCTCATCGAACACGCCAACGTGGTCGACGTCGACGGCAACCCCGTCGACCTCACGCCACCGGAAGCACCAACCGTCGAAACGCCGGAAGAAGATCCGAAGCAAGACAACGAGGAGTCCGCGTCGTGAGCGAGCCGATCCAGAACGCCTTCTACATCCCGAACGTCACCGAGCAGACCGCGCGGGGCCCCGAGACGCGCTCCGTGTTCGATCGCCTGTTGAAGGACCGCATCGTGTTCCTCGGCACGCCGGTCGATGACGTCGTGTCCAACATCATCGTGGCGCAGCTCCTGCACCTCGAGAGCGAAGACGCCGACAAGGACATCTCGATCTACATCAACTCGCCCGGTGGCGAGATCACCGGCCTCTTCGCCATCTACGACACGATGCAGTTCGTGAAGCCGCAGATCTCGACCATCTGCATCGGCCAGGCCGCGTCGGCCGCCGCGGTGATCCTCGGCGCCGGTGCGCCGGGCAAGCGCTTCATCCTCCCGCACTCCCGTGTGCTCATCCACCAGCCGCACGGTGGTGCGTCGGGTCAGGCCGTCGACATCGAGATCCAAGCCAAGGAGATCACGCGCATGCGTGAGGCGCTCGACACCATCCTCGCCTTCCACACCGGCCAAGAAGTCGAGAAGATCGCCAAAGACACCGACCGCGACTTCATCATGGGCGCCGAAGAGGCCAAGGCGTACGGCATCGTCGACGAAGTGATCACCAACCGCGACCTCGCTGCGGTCGGCGTGCCGGCCGGGGTCAGCTGACTCGACGCTCCGGCGTCGTTCGCGCGAGCACGAGGATTTGAGGGGGACACGTGGCCAAGTTCGGTGACGGTGGCGACCTGCTCAAGTGCTCGTTCTGTGGGAAGAGCCAGAAGCAGGTCAAGAAGCTGATCGCCGGTCCCGGCGTCTACATCTGCGACGAGTGCATTGATCTCTGCAACGAGATCATCGAGGAAGAGCTCTCGCAGACGTCGGAGGTCACGTTCGACGAGCTGCCCAAGCCGCGTGAGATCTACGAGTACCTGAACGACTACGTCATCGGTCAGGAGACGGCGAAGAAGATCCTCTCCGTCGCGGTCTACAACCACTACAAGCGCGTGCAAGCCGGCGCGTACGGCGATCCCGACGTCGAGCTGCAGAAGAGCAACATCCTGCTCCTCGGCCCCACCGGTTGCGGCAAGACCCTCCTGGCGCAGACGCTCGCCCGCATGCTGAAGGTGCCGTTCGCGATCGCCGACGCCACCGCGCTCACCGAAGCGGGCTACGTCGGCGAAGACGTCGAGAACATCCTGCTGAAGCTGATCCAGGCGGCCGACTACGACGTCAAGAAGGCCGAGACCGGCATCATCTACATCGACGAGATCGACAAGATCGCGCGCAAGGCCGAGAACCCGTCGATCACGCGTGACGTGTCGGGCGAGGGCGTGCAGCAGGCGTTGCTCAAGATCCTCGAGGGCACGACCGCGTCGGTGCCGCCGCAAGGTGGCCGCAAGCACCCGCACCAAGAGTTCATCCAGATCGACACCACCAACATCCTCTTCTTCTGCGGTGGCGCGTTCGCCGGCGTCGAGAAGCTGATCGAAGGTCGTACCGGTTCGCAGGGCGTCGGCTTCCACGCCGACATCCGCCGCGCCGACGAGAAGGACCTCGGTGGCATCCTCGGGTCGGTGCTGCCGGAGGACCTCTTGAAGTTCGGGCTCATCCCCGAGTTCGTCGGACGGCTTCCCGTGATCGGCACCGTCGACAACCTCGACGAGGAGGCGCTCATCCGCATCCTCGTCGAGCCGAAGAACGCGCTGCTGCGTCAGTACCAGAAGTTCTTCCAGTTCGACGACATCGAGCTCGTGTTCACCGACGACGCGCTCGCCGCCGTCGGTCAGGAAGCGCACAAGCGCGGTACGGGTGCGCGTGCACTCAGAGCCATCCTCGAAGAGGTGTTGCTCGAGGTGATGTACGACCTGCCGAGCCGCGACGACGTCGTGCGCTGCGTGATCGATCGCAACGTGGTGCTCGACAAGGTGCACCCGACGCTCATCACCGCCGAAGAAGAGCGCAAACGCTCCGCCTAGGCACTCGCCTCAGCACCCCCCACATCAAACTGGCGTCACCAAACCGGGTCATAGACGGGTCTGTTGACGCCGGTTCGCCGTGGTGCCGGCGGACGCCCGCCGCCGCTCGTCGGAACCCCGCCCACCCACCGCCGCTCCGCTCGCTGGCGCTCGCTCCACGACGTTCCGTCGATCGACGTCGGGCGTCCGCCGCGTCGTCTACGCGAGACCGAAGCCTGCTTCGCCGCTTTCTCACGAGTAGAAGA
>JBEVLJ010000327.1:0-4256 GCA_040509195.1 Acidimicrobiia bacterium | reverse complement strand
CACCTTCGAGACCGGGTAGTCGAGGGAGTCGTTCCAGATCGCCGGTGGACCGGCGAAGGCTTGCCACACGCGGTAGGCCGCGAACGCGACCACTGCGGCGCTCACGGCGACCACCACGCCCACCTGGCGCAGGCCGCGCGGCCACCAGGCTCGTTGCGTGATGGGCACGGGGCATTCTGCCCGAGCGCCACCCAACCCAGCGATCATGGGTCAGCGGTCACTCCTCGCCGACGATCTCGGCGACGAGCTCTCGCCGACGATCGTGATGGTGCCGTGCATCCCATACTCGAAGTGACCGGGCAGGTGGCACGCGAACAGCACCGTTCCGGGTTCGTGGAAGGTGAAGGTGGTGGCGGCGCGAGCGTGTGGCGCCACCGACACCTCGCCCGAACGTGGCGGGTGTGATGCCTCGTGTCCGGCGGCGTGGATCGCGTGCACGGTCGCGTCACCGACGATGAGCTCGTGGCCGATGGGGTCGTGATTCACGACCACGAACTCCACGGTGGTGTGGGGGTGCACGACGACGTGCGTGGGGGAGAATTGGCTGTGCTCCACGTCGAGCTGCACGGTGACCGATCCGGGACCGAGTGCGCCGTCTCGATCGCGTGCGATGGCGGCGTCGGATGCGCTTCGCGACGCGAGGATCACCACCGCACCCAGCGACACGAAGGTGAACAGCGCCAGCGCCGGGATCAGGAGTGTGTGGCGGCGAATCGTGCCGGCGCGCATCATGCAGCCTTGATGGCAGCGAGCCACTCAGCGAAGTTCGTGGGCGCGGCGACCGAGAGATCGGCGCGCAACGTTCGGGCCGGCGCGTCGACCGTCAGGTAGGTGAACCACATGCGTCCGGGCATCCAACCCATCCCCTTGTCGGAACGGAGGTCGCGCAGCAGGTCGCGCGAGGCGGGCTCGCTGCGCGCCACCGTGACGCCGCGGTTGGTGCCGCGCAGCACGGGCGGCTCGTCGGTGAGGAGGAACACATCGGCGGTCACCACCTCGGTCCTCCCGAGCCCGAGGGTGAGGATGCGCAACGGCACCCACGCTTCCTCGGTCGGGATGGTCAGCATGATGGGTGTGCCGTCGCCCGCCGCCTGCCCGAGCGCCTTCGCGCGTGACGCGTCGAAGCGTGCGGCCATGAACACCTTCGAACGACGTGAGTAGTGGTCGAGTACCGCGGGGGTGTCGGGCGTCAGGAGGAACCCGTGGTCGAGGGCCCATCGCCCCACGGCGTCACCGCCGCCGCGCAGGATCGTGATGTCGAGGGCGTCGATCTTGGTCTCGAGCAATACTTCGGCGCCCAGCGCCTTTGCGTCGAGTGACTGCGCACTCGCTGCAGCCAACGGCGGCGCAACTTCGAGCGCGAGCCGTTGCAACGTCCAGTCGCCGCCGCGTGTCACGTCGGTCGGCACGCCGGGCAAGGGGATGATCGACCCGACTTCCTCGCCCTCACCGGTGAACTCGAAGCTCGTCACGTAGCGCTCCACGCCGTCGTGATGCGCGGCGAGCGTGGCGGTTCGGGTGAGGCGGATCGTGCCGTTCTCGCCAACCAGCCCGCCGCAGGCGACCGCGGGTGCGGCACCGATCATGATCGCGGTGACCGTCGCCCCCGCAGTTGCGGCCAAGGTCGCCGCCCACCTCGTCGTTCGTCGCATCGCGTTCCCTCCCCGTCGTCACCGCCGTCGTGGCGGTGTTGGTGTGGTGCTGACAGGGAGGTGTGACGATGTGCGACGGGTCGTGGTTCCCGCGCGATGAGACGTTCAGAAGCCGCCGATGGCGTCGCCGATGAGCTTCACCCCGATGATCAGGCAGATCACGGCCATGATCACCGAGTTGTGGAGGGCCATCCAGTCCTTGAGCGCGCTCAACTTCGCCGGTGCACGGTCGCCCATCGCGAAGTAGATGACGAGCGGGATCGCAACGCCGATCGTGGCGATCAACGCGAACACTGCGTACGCGGCGGCCTGGTCACCGCCGGGCAGCCCCGACTGCGCGATCACGGTGGCGGCACCCACCGACAGCAACAGGTTCTTCGGGTTCACGGCCGACAACACCACACCCGCGCCGCAGGCTTTCAGGGGCGTGAACTCCTCGACCGAGCCCATCCACTTCGGCATCGGGGGTTGTTCGTCGCCGGTCGGGCGCTTGCGCCACTGCCGAGCCGCGACCACCACGAGGAGAACGCCGAGTCCGAACTTGGTCCAGTTCACGCCGTCCGACGCGTCGCTGCTCGACGCGTCGACACCGCTCGCCACCGTGAGCACCACGACGCCGATGGCCGCGAGCCCCACCACCCAACCGACGAGGAACGAGAGGCTGTTGGCGCGAGCGCGCGACGTGACCAGCATGAGCACCATCGCGATGATCGGGAAGGGGCTCAGCGCGGCTCCCACCGCGAACGGCAGGACCTGTCCGATCACTTCGCGCACGTCACGTCCTCGGTGGGGAAAGTGACGGCAGCGTATCTGGCTCCGCGCCCGCCAAGCATCCGAAGCCGATCGGACCGATCATCGTCGCGATGAGCTGCGCCGCGACGCTAGGAATTCGGGCCGTTGCCGTTCGCCTTCTTCGTGTTCGCGGGCTTGTTCTGGCCCGGCGCGTTGGCCGAGTTCCCGCGCGTCGGGTCGGTGTCCGCCGGTGTGGTCTCGTCGTCGGGTGCCGCGCCGCCATTGCCGACGTCGCCGTTCCCGTTCCCGTTGCCGTTGCCGTTGCCCGCGTCGTCCGACGATGGCGTGCCCGCGCTGGCGTCGCGACCAGTGACGGTGGTGGTCGACGAGCCGGCGGCGGACGCGCCGTTGGTGCGGCCACCCGCCACGGCGGCGCCGCTCGTCGGTGTGTCGACCACGACCGTGCTGCCGGAGTTGTCGTTGGCGTCGTCGCTCTCGGGAATCGTGACGCCGACGACACCGAGGGTTTCGTGCGCGAGCGACTGCACGGGCGTCGGGAGCGCGCCGTTGGTGGCGGCGACCGCGGTGCCAGTGCACAACACGAGTGTGATCGTGGTGACTGCGACGAGGCGGAGGTGGCGGTGGGGTCGCGTCGCGTGCAGCGCGCTCACGCCCGACAACGTGGCGCTTCGAGCGGTCACGAACTCCGCGGCGGCGATCACGTCGCCGGCGAGCTCGGCAGGTCGGGCCGGCGCGGCGGCAGCCGACAACACCCGGCGAACGGGCTCGTACTCAGGCGGCGCGATCGCGGCGTCGGGATGATCGAGCATCTCGCTGCCGACGTCTGGGTCGAGTGGCGCGACGTGACGCGTCCAGTCCCAACCCACGTCGCGCCGCGCGGCGTCGAGTCCGGGCGTGCGTCCGTTCGAGTCCGCCCAAGCGCGACGAGATTGGCGTGTGGCGCGGCGACGGTTCATCGCGTGACCGGCGCCTGGGTGACGGGATCGGGTGCCGGCGCGGTGTCGCTCGCGGGAACCGGCGCCGCGACGCGCCGTGCGAGGGAACGCAACCCACGGTGCGCGAGCACGCGCACCGTGCCGGGACGCTTGCCGACGATCTCGGCGACGCGGTTCACGTCGAGTCCGGCGATCGTGCGGAGCATCACGACTTCGGCCTGATCAGGGGGCAGCGTCGCAACGAGTTCGAGGGCGGCGTCGGTGGAGATCGCCTCGAGTGCGATGTCACTCGGATCGTCAACAGCGCGCTGCGCGAGATGGTACGAGTCTGGCGCGACCGGGATCGCAGGCCGTCGCGCGTTGTGACGCTGCCAGTCGATGGCACGTCGACGGGCGATCGTGAAGATCCACGCGCGGAAGTTGTCTTCGCCGCCCTCGAATCGGGTGAGGAGCGTTGCCACCCGCGACCACGTTTCCGAAGCGATGTCGTCGGCGTCGTCACCGGCGACCACTCTGAGGTATCGCATCAACGCAGGGTGCACGTCGCGCCAGAGCACGGCGAACGCTGCCTCGTCTCCTGCCCGTGCACCCTCGACCACGAGCGCGAACCTCGGTCCGAGCATGCGATCCCTCCACCGCCTGCAGGTGATGACTGGCGAGACGCGTCGCGAAGGCCCGCTTGGGCGGGCCGTCGCGAACGAAGTCGGCGAGCGGGATCCTACGTCACTGCTGACACGGTGATCGACCGATCGACCACCGTCACCGCTGGTCGGTGGGTCAAGCCGGTCGGTGGGTCAGATGGCGCCGCAGTTGACGACCACCCAGATTCGCCCGTTGAGCCCGAACCAACCGATGCCGACCACGTTGAAGTTCCGGCTGAGGATGTTGGCCCGGTGCGGTGGCGAATTCATCCACG
>JBEVLJ010000326.1:0-8078 GCA_040509195.1 Acidimicrobiia bacterium | reverse complement strand
GTCGGGCGCGGCGCGATCCTCGGGTTCATCGGGGTGCTCGTGCTCCTTGCCGCGATCAAGCACGACCCGAACCAGACCGAAGGCATCGACGGCGCACTCAAGCGCTTCCTGGCCCACAGTTGGGGTGAACTGGCAGTTGTGCTGATCGCGCTCGGCTTCGCTGCCTTCGGCGTGTACTCGATCGCGCGCGCCTGGGTGAACCGCAACCACGCGCTGCACTGACGACGTCGACGGTGTTGCGCGCCGACGCGCTCGTCACGCTTGGTCGGGCTTCTCGGCCTCGGTGTAGAGGTCGCCTTGTGCGGCGCCCGACCCGGATCGGCCACCGCCGCGGCCGCGCAGCACGAACGCACACGCGACGGCGATCGCGGCTCCCGCGAGTGGACCGGCGACGTACACCCAGTAGTCGGTCCATGTGCCGCTGACGAGGTCGGGGCCGAACGTGCGCGCCGGGTTCATCGACGCACCCGAGATCGGACTGCCCCAGAGCCCGGCGAGGGCGATGTACCCGCCGACGCCGAATGCGCCGACGATGCCGATGTTCTGCGCGCCCGACGCGGTGCCGAGAATCACGCTGACCAGGCCGAACGTGAGGATCAGCTCCATCCAGAATGCGGCGCCCGCGGAGTAGCTCGCGGCCGGGTAGTTCGAGCCGTACTTCGCCGACACGTCGATCACCGCGTGCAAGAACAACGCGGCGAGGGTGGCACCGACGAGTTGCACGACGATGTACCCGGGGACTCGTCGCCACGGGAAGTCACCGCGCAGCGCGAACGCAACACTGACCGCGGGGTTGAGGTGCGCGCCGGACACCTTGCCCATGAACAGGATGATCGCCATCACCATGAGCGCGGGCGCGACCACCGCGGCCTGGCGGCTGATCGTGTTCGGGAAGGCGTGGCTCATCATGCCGCCACCCGCGGCAACGAGCACGAGGAAGAACGTGCCGAGCGCCTCCGAGAACAGCCGCCGCCACTCTTGACGCGGGTTCTGGAAGTCGTTCATCGGGTCGAGCAATTCGACTTGGAGCCAGTCGGTGACGCGTGCCTTCATCGCCTCTTCGCTTGCGCTCACGTGCCCTCCTCCCGCACACCGAGATCATGACGCAACGAACGTCACGCCGCAACGAGACCGTCGATCCATCGCACCGAGAGCTCACCGCAGGCCCGTACGCTGACCGACATGGCGGCGGAGGTGGAACCAGCGGAGCTCGCGCAGCTGGTCGACTTCGCCGAACGACCACATACCGAGAACTGGAGCTTGCGCGCCGCGCTGTGTCGCTACGCGCAGCCACAACCACACCGCGTCAATGAAGTGCTCGATCTCGTGCGCCGCATCCAAGCCGCGCTCGGCGCGCACACCAAGGTGTTGCGCAAGGACGGTCCCGAGGTGTGGGCCGCGCTCGAGCGCGACGACCGACCAGACCCGATCGCGCCGCTCGTGGAGCTGCTCGCCGCGGCGCGCGAGATCGACCGGCTCGGTGACGCGCTCGCGGCGTGGGCATCCGACATCCGCGGCCCGCGCCCGGACGACGAGCTCGACGCGGTCGTCCGCGACGTGACCGATCGGCTCGAGCGACTCGGCGTTCCACGCGAGGAGCGGGTGCCGCCGCGCGGCGCACGGTCCCGCGGCTGACCACACCCGCAGCACGACGGTAAGGTCCGGGCGGTGACGACACAGGACCAGCACGCGACCGAAGACTTCAGCGCCGAGCGCTACACCGGCGCACGGATCCGACGGGTCGAAGACCCGCAGATCCTGAGTGGTCGAGGGCGCTACGTCGACGACGTCCGCCTTCCTGGGATGCTGCACGCGGCGTTCGTGCGCAGCCCGTTCGCTCATGCCCGCATCACCGGCATCGACGTGGCGGAAGCGCACGACGCACCGGGCGTGGTCGCGGTGTACACCGGCGTCGAGCTCGAGGAGCTCGTCGACTTCGTCCCCGGCGGCACGATGGCACAGCTCGGCGGCGTCCCGAGCCCGGTGAGCTACACGTTGCTCGCAACCGACAAGGTCCGTCACACGGGCGACCCGCTGGCTCTCGTCGTGGCCCAGAGCCGGTACGAGGCCGAGGACGCCGCCGAGCTGGTCGTCGTCGACTACGACGAGCTCACGCCGGTGCCCGACGCCGCCACTGCACTCGACCCGTCGAGCGACCGCATCTTCGAGGACCTCGACGGGAACGTGGTCGTCGCGCCGTCGACCAACGAGTACGGCGATGTCGAAGGAGCCTTCGCGGCCGCGGATCGTGTCGTGCACGCCCACCTCGACGTGCACCGACACCAACACGTTCCCATGGAGGGGCGCGCGACGGTCTGCGTGTTCGACCCCGAGCTCGGTGAGCTGACCGTGCATGCGTCCACGCAGAGCGTGCAAGCCGTCCGCCGGAGCCTCGCCCGTCAGCTCCGCCTCGACTCCCGGAGCGTGCACGTCCACGCACGCGACGTCGGCGGCTCGTTCGGGCTGAAGATGGGCCTGAGTCGCGAGGAGGTCGCGGTCGCCGCGGTGGCGAAGGACCTCGGCGGCGCGGTCAAATGGACGGAGGACCGCAACGAGAACCTGATCGCGTCGTCCCAGGCCCGCGAAGAGAGCTTCGACGTCGAGGTGGCAGCAACCGACGACGGCGACCTGCTCGCCATGAAGGCGTCGATGGTGATCGACAGCGGCTCCTACCCCTCGCGGGCGGGCACGCTGGCCGCAACCGTCCAGCGCGTCATTCCCGGCCCGTACGTCATGCGAGGCCTGTCGTTCGAGTCCACCGTGGTCGTGACGAACAAGGCGAGCTACGGCTCGTACCGCGGGCCGTGGGCGTCGGAGACGTTCGTGCGCGAGCGCATGGTCGACACCGTCGCGCGCGAGCTCGGCATCGAGCCCCTGGAGCTGCGCCGGCGCAACGCAGTGCGTCCCACCAACCCGGTCGCCTCGATGGTGACGGGGCCCAGCCTCGCGGGCGTCACCGTGCACGAAGCGCTCGACCGCCTCGCCGACCTGCTCGACGTGCCGGCGTTCCGCGTGCGCCAGGAGCGCGCACGCGCCGAGGGTCGGCACCTCGGGCTCGGGGTCGCGGCCTACATCGAGTCGGCACCCGGTCCGAAGCCCGACGGCGGCACACTCGGCTCGGAGCGCGTGCGCCTCCGGCTCGACGACGACGGCACGGTGCTCGTCTTCACCGGGCAGATGGCGTCGGGCCACGGCCACCTCACCAGCCTGATGCAGATCACCGCCGATCAGATCGGGGTGCCGTTCGAGTCGGTGCGGGTGGTCGCGGGCGACTCCGACCAGGTGCCGTTCGGGTTCACCGGTGGCAGCCGCTTCGCGCCGATGGCCGGCGGCGCCACGCTCCACGGCGCGCGCGACCTGCGGACCAAGATCATGGCCGCCGCGTCGCAGCTGATCGAGGCGAGCCCCGACGATCTCGAGATCATCGGGAACTCGGTCCAGGTGCGCGGCGTCCCGGCGAGTGCACGGACCCTGGCTCAGATCGCGCGCGCCGCTCGCGACGCACCGGATGAGCTCGAAGACGTCGACGACCTGGAGGTCGTCCACGACTACGCCGGCGGCGAAGGCGGCTGGGCCGGCGGTGCCCATGCTGCCCTGGTCGAGGTCGACGTCGAGACCGGCCTCGTGCACATCGAGCGCTACGTCGTGGTCGAGGACTGTGGTGAGCTCATCAACCCTTCGATCGTCGACGGCCAGATCCGCGGTGGCGTGGCGCAGGGCATTGGCGCGGTGCTGCTGGAGCGCACCGTCTACGACGATCAAGCCCAGTGCCTCACCGGCACGTTGATCGACTACCTCCTCCCGACCACCCTCGACGTCCCGAGCATCGAGATCCACCACCTCGAGACGGTGCCGCTCGACCCCGACGTGCACTTCCGCGGTGTCGGCGAAGGCGGGATGATCGTCGCGCCCGCGACGATCTGCAACGCGATCGAAGACGCACTGGTGCCATTCGGCGCCGAGATCCGAGAGCAGCACCTGCCGCCGTCACGGCTGTTGGAGCTGATCGGCGCGATTCCTGCCTCGTAGCACCGCGGGTGTGAGATCCGGGCGAGGTCAGGAAGGGCGAGTGGCCGCGGCCACGAGCGCTTCCACCGACGGGGCGTCGTCGATCGCGCTGACCGCGTCGACCACGGCGGAGGCCGCGCCCGAGCCGAGCACGCCGGCGACGAGCTGGCGGGCCTTGCCCTCCACGCGCGTCCACTGCACCTCGGCGCCCTCTCGACGCGACTGCGCCATGTCGACCGACGCCCGCACGGTGATGCCGTCGGTGGTGGTGAGCGACACCAGCGACTCGTAGACGCGGCGCTGCGCAGGATCGGCGACCACGACGACCTTGTCGTGGAGCGCGCGCAGCGCGGGGTCGGCGACGACCTCTGGCGAGAACCCCTCCGAGCCCAGATCGCGGCGGGCCGCGGCCATCCCGGCGGTGAAGCGCAGGCTGAACTTCGCCTCCAGCGGCGTGGAAGGGTCGGAGATGTTGCACGCGGTGAGGTGCTGCGGCGGCACCCGCAACTCGATCGACCGGATGTCGCCCGGTGTGAGGTCGTGCGCAGCGACCAGCTCGCTCACACCGTCGATCGACGAGTGCGTGAAGAAGCACGCGGCGTGCACCTTGAACATCACGTCGCGCAGGTGGAAGTCGGTACGAGCGAGCCGAAACGCCTCGGTCTCGTCGCCACTGCCGGCGTAGAGCGACACGAAGCCACGGGCGACGTCGAGGATCGCCGGGTTCGCGGTGAAGCCGCGCGCGGCGAGCCGCGCCGCTCGAAGGCCGTTCGCCGCCGCCAGACCCGCGTGCAGTGGCTTGGCCATGGTGCCGAAGTTGACCTTCATGCCGGCAGCTTGGGTGGCAGCCAGACCGATGGCGATCTGCCGCTGCTCGTCGCTGAGCCCGAGCGCGTGCGCACACGCCAGCGCGGCGCCGATCACGCCGATGGTCTCGGTGGCGTGCCAACCTGCGGCGTAGTGATCGGGGCCCATGAGGCGTCCGACCACGCACTCGAGCTCGAAGCCGACCACGAACGCCTCGAGCAACACGCGGCCGTCGAGCGGAACCTCCTCGGCCAGCGCCACGAGCGCGGGCCACAGCGCCGCCGACGGGTGCCCGTCCATCGCCTGGCTCACATCGTCGAAGTCGAGTGCGTGAGCGGCGGTGCCGTTGACGAGCGCAGCCTGCACGGCGGAAACCCGCTCCCCGGTGCCGATGAGCGTCGCCCGCGGGGTCGCCCCTTCGGCCCGCGCTTCCGTGCGGACGATCTGCGTGGCCTCCTCGTCGCTCCCGGCAACGCTGACGGCCGTCCAGTCGAGCAGGCAAGCCCGAGCGAGCAGCAGCACGTCGTCGGGGAGGTCGGCGTAGCGATACCGGTGCGAGCTCCGGGCCAGACGACCGGTGACGTCATCGGTCTCGTTGGCGTCGAGGTCGCGCGCATCGGGATCGCGCGCATCGGAAACGTCGGCAATCCCTCGTGATGACACTCGGGCCACCTTTCCTCAGTCGTCGTGCTGGATGATCTCGATCAGGTTGTCGTCGGGGTCCTCGATGATCGCGATCGTCACCGGGTGCTCGGCGGAGCGCGAAGGTCTCAGAGCACGCCGCACTCAGCGGCCCGGTCGAGCGTCACCTGGAACATCCGCGCCGTCGCGGCGTCGATCATGATGCCGTCGAGCGTGGCCGCGCCTTCTCCCTGGGCCTCGGCTTCGGCGACGGCCGCGATCGCAGCCCGCGCCTCAGCGATCTCCTCCGGCGACGGGGCGAACACCCGGTTGGCGAGCGCGATCTGGCTCGGGTGGATGCACCACTTTCCCACGCCGCCCAGCGTCGAGAACCACGATGCGCTCACTTCGTACGTCTCCGCGTCGGCGAAGTTGGCGTACGGCCCGTCGATCGCGTCGATGCCTGCGGCGCGCGCCGCGACGATCATCCGGTTGCGCGCGAAGTGCCAGACGTCGCCCGGGTAGCCGTGCTTGGCGTGGATGTCGGTGGTGCCGATGTGTCCGAGGCGCATCCCCTGGCTCGCCGAGAGGTCACCGACCCCGAGGATCACCGCCTCGAGCCGATCGCTCGAGCGGCACAGCTCCTCGACACAGGCCAGCGCCTCGACTTCCTCCACCAGCACCTCGATGCCGATGCGCCCCACCTCGAGCCCGTGCTTGAGCTCGAGCTGGGTGAGCATGTCGTCGACGAACCAGATCTCGCGCGGGCCCTTGATCTTGGGCACGATCACGACGTCGAGGTTCGCGCCCGCACCGCTGACGACCTCGATGAGGTCGCCGTGGCACCACGGCGTGTGCACGCCGTTGATCCGGAACGCACGGACCGTGCGGCCCCAGTCGAGGTCGTTGAGCCCCGCGACGATGTTCGCGCGCGCGCCTTCCTTCTGCGCCGGCGCGACTGCGTCCTCGAGGTCGAGGAACGCGAGGTCGGCGTCGCTGGCGGCGGCCTTCCCGATCATCTTGGTGCTCGTCCCCGGAGAGGAGAGCTCGGAACGGCGGAGTCGGGCGGGTCGGGTCATGGCTGTCCTTCGGGTGAGGTGCCGCGTTCGTCATCGAGCTCGGCGAAGACCTCGTCGTTGTGCTCGCCGAGCATCGGTGCCCGGCGGTGCACGCCACCGGGCGTGGTCGCGAAGCGCAGCGGCGTGTTGGGCTGCACGAGCTTGCGGCCCACCCCTGGGTGGTCCATCGCGACCAGCATCTCCCTGGCGGCCACGTGCGGGCTCGCCACCAGATCGGGGGCGTTGTTGACCGGACCCACCGCGACGCGTCCGGCCAGCGCGTCGACCACTTCGGCGGTCGTGTACTTGGTCGCCCAGCGCTCGATGGCTTCGCGGACGAGCTCACGGTGCGCCACGCGCGCGTGCTGCGAGTTCATGCGCTCGTCGTTGGCGAGCTCGGGCCGCTCGATGATCTCGCAGAGCGTCTCCCAGTGGCGGTCGGTGACCGCGGCGATCGCGACCGAGCCGTCACCCGTCTCGTAGATCGCGAACGGGCAGAGCGACGGGTGCTCGGTGCCGCGCGGAGGCTGGACCTGACCGGCGTAGGAGTACCGCCACATCATCGACTCCGACATCGCCATGACGGCATCGATCATCGCCACGTCGACGAACTGGCCCTGGCCGGTGCGGCGGGCGTGGTGGAGCGCGCCGAGGGTGGCGGTCGACGCCATCGCGGCGGGGAAGATGTCGCCGATGCTCGGGCCCGCGGCGACGTGCTCGCCGGCAACCGTTCCCGTCGTGCTCACGACGCCGCCCATCGACTGGGCGACGATGTCGTACGTGGGCCAGTTCGAGTAGGGGCTCTCGCCCGTGCGGGGATCGCCAAAGCCACGGATCGCGACGTACACGAGCGCGGGGTTGCGCGCCGCGAGCGCTTCGTAGCCGAACCCGAGTGCTTCCATCACCCCGGGTCGGAAGTTCTCGACGACCACGTCGGCGGAGTCGACGAGGCGGCGGATGCGCTCCACCTGGTCAGGATCGGAGGTGTCGACGACGACCCCTCGCTTGTTCCGGTTGACGCTCGCGAAGTACCCGCCGAAGTGCTTCTCGTCGTCGTCGTCGGTGAACGGACCGAGCGAGCGGATGTTGTCGCCATCGGGCAGGGTCTCGACCTTGATCACGTCGGCACCCATGTCGCCGAGAATCATCGTGCAGTACGGGCCCGACAGCGCGCGGGTGAAGTCGATCACCTTCACGTCGCTGAGCGGCCCCGAGCGCGCCTCGCGCATCGGTACCGCGTGCTCGTGAGCGCGGGTGTAGTCGTCGCTCATCGTCCCTCCCAGTGGCTGCGGCGCTTGACCAGCACGCTCCGCTCGAGCTCGCAGGCGACCGTGCCGTGCTGGTTGACACCCCAGTGCTTGAAGCGGATGACGGCGGCGTCGTCGCGGTCGGCGTCGTCGATTCCGAGCACCTCCGTGTATGCGGTGATCGTGTCGCCGTGGCGCACCGGGGTGGTGAAGCGCACGCCGGTGAGCCCGACCTCGGCCAGCGCCTGTGCGGCCGTGTCCTCGGTGGTGAGTCCCACCGTCATCGACCCGGTGATCAGGCCGAACACGAGACGACCGTCGCCGAGGGACGAACCAG
>JBEVLJ010000325.1:0-3616 GCA_040509195.1 Acidimicrobiia bacterium | reverse complement strand
TCGCACGCTGCACCAGGTCGGCCCAAACAACAACGCGACGTACGGCTGGAACCGCTTGGTCGGCAACGCCACGCTCAACGGCCAACCGGTGAGCATCGAGATGCTCGCCAACGTGAACTACCTCAACGGTGGTGGCCCGTTCTTCGGCTTCGTCACGTTCACGTTCGCGGACGGGTCCACGCTCGGCGTGTCGATGCAAGGACAATCGACGGTGACCACGCCCGGATCGACCGACACCACATTCGCGTCGACGCTCGGCGTGATCGGCGGCACCGGCACGTACGTGAACAATGCGGGGAGCGGCACGTTCACCGGCTCACGCACCGCCGCACTCGGCGGCCAGGTTGCAGCCACCTTCGATCTCAACCTCACCACCAAGACGGGACGACCATGAGACGCGTCACCACATTGTTCGCCGGAGTCTTCACGACGATCGCCCTCGCGACGGCCGGAGTCGCGACCACCGCTGCACCATCGATCGCGGCGACCACGCCCGTGGTCACGATCGGTGTGATCGCGCCGCTCGACGGCGGTCTCACCAGCTTCGGTCGCGGCATCCGCGACTCGGTGATGCTCGCGGTCGACCAGGCCAACACCGCCAAGGCCATCCCCGGCTTCACCATCAAGGTGCGCGCGCTCGACGACTCGTCGGACCCGGTGAAGGGCGTGAAGGCGGCGAAGAAGCTCGCGGCCGATCCCACCGTCGTCGCGGTGGTGGGTCCGTACAACTCGGGTGTGGCCGAGAAGGTCGTGCCGGTGTTGGCGGCGAAGAACATCGCGTTGGTGTCGCCGTCGAACACGTTGACGTCGCTCACGCTCGGTGCCGACGCGACGAAGCCGAGTCGTCCGTACGCCTCGTACTTCCGCATGGTCGGCAACGACTCGCTCCAAGCCGCGTTCCTCGGCGCGCGAGCAAAAGCGCTCGGGTTCACGAAGTCGGCGACGGTGAGCGAGACCAAGGCCGTGTCGAAAGGCCTTGCCGATCAGTTCGACGCCGCGTTCGCCACCGCGGGTGGCACCACCGTGGTGCGCAAGACCGTGCCCGACGCCGCCACCGCCGCGCAGTTCACCGACTTCATCACCGCCGCGAGCGCGGCCGCGCCCGATCTGATCTTCTTCGGCGGCGAGTACAACGTGGCGGCCACGCTCCGCACGGCGGCGACCACGGCGAAGCTCACCGCGCCGCTCATGGGTGGTGACGGCATCAATGACCCGGCGTACGTCACCGGTGCGGGTGCGGCCAGCGCGGGGAGCTACGCGAGTGGCGTGGGCGTGCCCCTCGAAACGCTCGCAGGGGCCGACGAATTCCTCGCCGCATACGGCGCCGCGGGCTACAAGAGCGACCCCACGGACTATGGGCCCTACGCGTACGACGCAGCCAACACGGTGACCGCCGCGCTGGCCCCGCTGCTCGCCGGCAAGAAGGCCGTCGCCGGCGACGTGCGATCGAAATTGGTCACCGCGATCCAGGCCACCGACCGCGTCGGCCTCACGGGTCGGATCCAGTTCGATGCCTACGGCGACACCCGCGACCCGCAGTTCACGCTGTCCAAGGTCGCAGGGTCGCCGCTCGCGTGGGTCGCGCTCACTTCGAACTGATCGACGAACAGGCGAATGCCGCTCGTCACGCGACGGCGGCGCCTTCGAACGCCGCGGCCTTCACGCCCCGGCGGGCGAGCTCGGCCAGGAACCGCGCGGGGTCGACGACCGTGCCCAACCCGAACGCACCCGGACCGGCCGACGCGACCGCGGGCAACATGCCGGCCAACCACGCCGCGGTGACGCCGAGCACGGTGCCGGTGGCAACGGCCGTCTGCTCGATCACGCCGTAGACGACGGCCGCGCGCGTGGTGCCGCGCAGCCCCCACGCTTCGGCGCGCACCGAGCCCCAGTTGACGCCTGCGTCGCGGTGCGACGGTGGTGTGAGGCGAGTGCGCAACGACAGCCGGCTCGGCGGCAGACCCATCCGGGCGGTGACGCGCTCGACGCCGGGATGCGCCGTCACGAGCAGTTCGACGCCGGTGGCGACCAGTTGACACTCACGCGCTCCGACCGGTTCCGGGAACCACACGATCTCGGTGCCGTGACGACGGTCGGGCACGTAGGAGTGGTCGCGCCACTCGAGGCCGGGCTCGCGTGCGGCACGGCGAGCGGACGCGGCGCACGTGTCGCCACCCACGCCCCATCGCGCCACGTGGATCTCGTCGACGGTGTCGAGCGCAGTGGCCGCGTGGCGTGCCAACACATCGCTCAGCCCCGGCGCGAGCCCACAACCCGCGACGACGCGCGTGTGGTTGGTTTGCGCCGCGGCATCGAGTGCGAGCAGCGCACCCAACGCATCGGGGTCGTCGGTGGCCGACGCGTACGCGATGCCGGCGTCGACTGCGGTGCGCGCGAGCGCGCGGTCGACATCGCTCGGCAGCGCCGCCGCGATCGCTCGCACGTCGGAGGGAAGTGGGCCGGTGCCGTCACCGAGCTCCCATGCCGTCGCGCCGTCGTGCAGCGCCGCGACCATCTCCTCGGCCTTCGACCGCTTGCGCGCCGCCACGTAGACCCGGTCGATGCCGGGCGTGTCGAGCAACTGGCGTGCAGTGCGCACGCCCACGTCGCCGAGACCGGCGACCATCACGGAGCTCACCGAAAGTCGGGGCCCTGCAGTTCGCGCCAACCGCCGCTCGTGGGCGCCACGCTGCCCTTGCCCCGGACGCGCACCACCACGCTCACGCCGACGGCGATCGCCGCCACGAGGAGTCCGCGCTGGAAGGGCTTCATCAGGTGGTCGAGTGTACCGACCGACTCCACACTGCGAACAGGGGATCACGTCCGTGGCCCGGCTCCGGCGGGAGCGCGAGCACGGTCGGTCGCTCCCACGTGACGCGTGTGCCGTCGACCGTTGCACCAGCACGGTGGAAGTACTCGACCACGATCTCGCACCGTTGCGCGTCGGTCGCGTACAGCCAGCCGCGGATCGCCTTGGTGGGGAACATCCGGTTCGAGAACGTGACCACGAAGCGACCGCCCGGCCGCACGACGCGGGCGACATCGCGCATCACTGCGATCGGATCGGTCAAGTAGTCGATCGACACACAGCACACCGCGTCGTCGAACGACGCGCTCGCGAACGGCATCACCGGGTCGACGTTGAGGTCGTGCACGACACGCGTCGTCGCGTGCGGATTGGCGTCGAGCTCCTGCACGTTCATGCCGAGCACCGTGAGCGCGGCCGGCGGAAGGTTGAAGTGCGAGATCCACGACGACATGAGGTCGAGGACGTCGCCGCGCACCTCGAGCTCGGCGTACAACGCGCCGACGCGCGCGATCGCGCCGTCGTCGATGTGCGCGACGAGCCGCGGCGGCACGTAGAACTCGGCATCGGGCGACGAATCCTCGCGATCGAAGAAGCCGGGCGGGAAGTCCATCAGGTGATCCTGGCATGCGTTCCGCGCCGTCCGTCTGACCGAGCCGTCGACGCCGCGGACGCGCGGGCAGACTGTGCCGTGATGTCGCAGTACTTCGACGAGCGGCCCGCGGCGAGCCACGACCCGGACGAGGTCGAGGTCGACGTGGCCGGGACGAAGCTCACCTTCACCACCGACGCAGGAGTGTTCTCGCGTCA
>JBEVLJ010000324.1:0-2770 GCA_040509195.1 Acidimicrobiia bacterium | reverse complement strand
GCTCTCGGCGTCGGAGCCTGGCGGCAACGGCACCGCGACGAGCGCGTCACGCGGCGCGAGGTCGTCGGCGAACCCTCCGAGCCCGCGCGCGACGTCGGCCCCGACCCGCTGCGCCACCCCACCCTCGAGCTCCGCCCGCAGCGCCGCCGCTCCTTCATCCCGTTCTGGCGTCAAGAACGCGTCCATCTCACGCGCGTTTGACGCCGGTTCGGGCTGGGGGAAGGCGGTCGCGCTGAGCGCGTCGGTGATGGTCTGCCAGCCGGTGCAGCGGCAGAGGTGGGCGGCGAGGGCACGGTCGAGGTCGGCGGGCGACGTCTTGCCGCGGGCGCGCATCGACGCGGCGCGCACCACGATCCCCGGGGTGCAGAAGCCGCATTGCGATCCGCCAGAGGCGCACAGGCTGTCGACGATCTCGCTGCGCACGACGGCGTCGAGCCCTTCGATCGTGGAGACGGCACGGCCCACGACCCGCGCCACCGGCGTGACGCACGAGACCCGTGGTTCGCCGTCGACGAGCACGGTGCAGCACCCGCACTGGCCTTGCGGCGCGCAACCGTCCTTCACCGACGTGATCCCGAGGTGCTCCCGCAGGACGCTCAGCAGCGACTCGCCGTCGACCACTGCCACGTCGACCACCGCGCCGTTGCAGGTGAACACGGCCCGATGACCAGTTCCCTCCACGACGAGGCAGGATAGGGGCATGCCCCCCGAAGCTTTCTTCGAGCGCGCCTGGACTCGCCGCGAGCTGTTGCGGGCGGGCGGCGTCGCCGGACTCGCGGTCACCGGCGCGGCGGTGCTCGGTGGCGCACGGGCGTTGCCCGCGTTCGCAGCCGACTCCAAGTACAAGACGGTGGCGCTCCCGTTCTCGTCCGACCTCTACGCGTCGCCGGATCCGCAACGGTTCTCGATGATCCTGCAGCGCCCGACCAAGGGTGGGATCGCGTACGTGAGCGGTCCCAAGGTGGAAGTGCGGTTCCGCGGACCCGGTGGAGACTGGACCGAGTTCACGAAGCTCTCGCTCGACACCGAAGGGCTCCCCAAGGGCCGCGGCGTTTACCGCGAGGCGTTCACCTTCGCCGACGCAGGCGATTGGAAGGGCCAGGCGAAGTTCCCCGGGGGCAAGACCGACTTCACGTTTCCGTTGCCCGCCACGGCAGCGGCACCGGTGCCCGGCGACGCTGCGCCGCGCGCCGCGTCACCCACCACGACCGATTCGCTCGGCGTGAACCCGATCTGCACGCGCAAGCCCATGTGCCCGCTGCACTCGGTGTCGCTGAGCGACGTGATCGGCACGGGCAAGCCAGTGGCCGTGTTGTTCGCCACACCGGCGCTCTGCACGTCGGCGTACTGCGGCCCGGTGCTCGACGAGATGCTCGAGATCATGACGCCGTATCAGGACCGCGTCACGTTCGTGCACGTCGACATCTACAAGAGCTTGTCGAACGCCACTCCCGCACCGACGGTGCAGGCGTGGAACCTGCCGAGCGAACCATGGCTCTACGGCGTCGACGGCGCGGGAATCGTCACCGCGCGCCTCGACACCGCGTTCGGGAAGACCGAGATGACCGCCCTGTTCGACGGTCTGGTGAGCTGAGCGAAGCTTCGTTCAGCTGAACGACTGACCGCAGCCGCAGCTGCGGGTGGCGTTGGGGTTGCTGATCGCGAACCCGGCGCCCTGGAGCCCGTCGTTGAAGTCGAGCGATGCACCACCGAGGTGCGGCGCGCTCGCCGGGTCGATGACCACGGTGACGTCGCCGTGCGTGATTCGAGCGTCGTCGGCCGCGACGTCGCTGTCGAAGAACATCTCGTAGCTGAGGCCCGAGCAGCCGCCCGGGCGCACGGCGACCCGCAGCACGAGCTCGGGGTTGCCTTCAGCCTCGATGAGGCTCTTCACCTTGTCGGCGGCGGCATCCGTGAGGGTGAACACGGTGCTGGCATCTTGAACGCTGAACATCACACACTCCCGTGGAGTTCTCGGAGATTTGCAGATTACCCGACGCCGACCACCACGTGGCACGGCTGCGGGTCGTACAACGTCGCGAACTCCTCCACTCTTCCCCCGCCGGCTGATTCGACGACGCCTTCACACAACCCGCGGTGGAGGTTGCAGACCAGTTCGGGATAGGCCTCGGCCAGCTCGCGGAACGGGCAGTGGAGGAACTCGATGCGCGTGCGGTCGCCACCCGCGCCGTCGATCACGTCGTCCATGAGCTCGACCGCCGGCTCGAAGCCGAGCCGTGACAGCTCACGTTCGAGCGCGCCGAGGCAGTCGTGCGAGCGGGCGCGCTTCCCCGCATCAGCGCCCCACACGCGGCCGATCGCCGTGGCTTCGGCGCCGTCCGCGCCCACTCGTTCGGCCAGCGCGGCGAGCAAGCCGGCCAACAGTGCATGCGCGGGAGGGTCGAAGCCCAGCGACGGCGCGCCGGGCGCGAGGAAGTAGAGGTGCTGCGGACGGCCGACCGTGCCCCGGTGCACGGCTTCGGCGTCGACCAGGCCGGCCTCGCGCAACCGATCGAGGTGGAGCCGCACGGTGTTGGCGTGGATCCCGAGTGCGTCGGCCAGATCCTGCGCCGAGAGCGCAGCGGTGGACCGGGCGAGCTCCTGGTACATGGCGTACCGGGTCTCGTCGCCGAGGGCTTTGAGCACTGCGAGTTGGTCCACCGGTTCCGCCATCGCCAGTTGACGGTAGCCCCGATCGGGCATATTTTCAAGGTCTAGGCTGTATTTATCAGTGAGGCTCGCATCCAGCCGACCCGCGACCGAATCGCAG
>JBEVLJ010000323.1:0-4436 GCA_040509195.1 Acidimicrobiia bacterium | reverse complement strand
CAGCAGGCCGAGGCCGAGGCGCTCGCCGAGCTCGGTGATCGCCGCGCGGGCCGCCTCGACGTCGAGCGTCATCCGGCCGCCGAGGAAGTTGTCCGGGTTAAGCAGCCCGGGGCTTTGTGGTCTTCCTTGCGTTCACGAGCTACGACGCCGCACGCGCGGGCGCGGAGTCCGAGGCGCAGATCGTCGCGCAACAGGTCGAGACCGCGCAGCTGTTCCCGCCCGCGGTCTCGGGTCGCCTGACGAAGGAACTGGTCTGCTACGCCCGGTCCGTCGCCGGCGTCCAGTGGGACCGCATGGAAGCGGGCACGCTCGGTGAGCAGCTCAACCCGTGGGGCGTGAAGCTCTTCCACACCTTGCAGGACGCCGATCCGCAGACCCCGACGGAGCAGGCGGCCTACAGCAAGTGGCTCGACGAGAGATCGGCGCGCGAGGAGGCGCGCAGCGACCGCATCCACGGCGCCATCGGCGTGATCCCTGCGCCGCTGTGGTTGGTGCTGTTCTTCATCTCCGCGCTCATCTTCGTGTACATGCTCTTCTTCGCCGACAGCGGCGAACGCGCCGTCGTGCAGGCGCTGCTGATGGGCACCGTGGTAGCGGTCATCGTGTCGACACTCCTGCTGTTGCAGTTCCTGAACCATCCGTTCCACGAAGGGGTGGGCGGACTGCGCCCCGACGCGATGCAACGCACGCTCAAGGTCATCGACCAGGAACTGACCGCGACCGGCGACGTGGCCGATCTGCCATGCGACCGCACAGGAAGCGCCACGTAGCAGGGGAGGCACCGATCGGTCAGGTGCTTGCCTCGAGGTCCTTCACGATTTGTTGCAGCAGGGCTCGTTCGAGTGCGCCGACGTCGACGAACTCGACTCCGGCTCGGACCACGCCGGTTCCCTCGGAGCGAGCGTGGCGAACCACGCCGTTGAGCTCGATGCTGGCGCGGTGGTGGTCGCGCAGTTGCAGATGCACCTTGATGCGGTCGTTCACCGACGGCTCGTCCGCTTCGAACTCGAGCCCCGCTCCCAGCGTCGAGAGATCCCGCACGACACACGGCGACTTGTCGAACGCGTTCCAGAACGCGTCGGCGCGTTCTGCACTGACCACTGCATAGGTGCTCGGACGATCGAGCGTGTAACGACGCACTCGCCGTTTCCCGTTGCTGTTGCGTCCATGCTCGGCCGCGCGTCGTTGTTCACCAGTGCGTCGTTTCAGCAGCTGAATCGCCATGACACCGGCGTCGGTCGATCCGGTCACGCGCTTGACCGTGCTGAGACCCTTGCCACAGCGCAGAGGGCAGGTCGTGCGTCACATTGCGCGCGTGTGCACGCTCACCCGTCGAGGGTGTCGGCGAGATCGCAGACGAGGGTGATCCACCAGGGCGGACCGGCAATCGCGCGTTGGGGCCAGGGCGGCGGTGGTGAGTCCAGGTAGTGGTGCACGAAGGAACCGGCGACGTAGTTCGCACCGCTGCCCGGGATCGCGGTGTGGTCGTCGACGATGACGATCGCCGTCGGCTGCACCTGGATCTGCAGGTCGTCCATGATGCTCATGAGGCGCTCGTCCGTGTCGGGCGTGAGCGCGCGATCGGCGAGCTCGGGCGGCGTGCACGTGACCGACCGCCCGTTGCGCGGGTCGTACTGACCGGGCTTCCATGCCGGGTCGTTCACGTCGACGGACGAGTCGATCGTGCCGGTGATGCCGCTCGGATTGGTGCAGCTCACGGTGAGCGTGGTGTGCCACTTCTCGCGTTGGTTGCGACTCGAGATCGTGTTGAGGCCGGCGAGGAACCGACCGAATTCCTTCCGCCCGCTCTTGCCTTCACCTTCGATGTCGACGGTGACCGTGCGTCCGCGCACCGTGCCCGTCGCGCGAACCGAGCGCTCGCCTCGTTCGTCGACCGCCAAGCCCAGTTGTTCGCCGAGCATCGTCCATGCTTCGCCCAGTGTGGGCTCTGCGTCGTCGTGGCGTCCCATCAGATGGCTCCGATCTCGCGAAACGTGGTCTGCACTCGTGGCAGGAGGTCGTCGGCTTCGAGCGTGCCGATGGTGTTGATGCGCGTCCAGCAACACGCGAGGCCATCGGCGACGACCACGTACATGTCGGTGGCTTCGATCAACGTCCCGCCGATCGGCGTGGGCGGTGCGTCGGGTCTCGCGGCAACGACCGCAGCGCGGCGCAAATACGCCGTCGAACCCGGGTGTGACTGCGTCTGCCACGTCAGCCGCGCGAGCTCACCGCTGGGCAAGGTGCCGGCGAGGATGCCCATCGACGAACCGGGCAAGCGCAGATGCGGCAGGTGTGCATGCAGCGCGGCCGGGTCTTCGATCGCGAACCCCAACGACGCGGCGCTCTGCTGCTGCTCCTCGAACGCGGTCTGATACACGTCGGTCTGGAAGGTCCGATAGCCCGGCGGATGTGAGTCGACGTTGAACGCGCCCAGCGGTTCGCTGAACGGCGCGGGCGACCACCACGGTTCGGCGAGCGCGGCCAACGCGTCGGCCATCGCGGTGGTCGCGGCGACGAGTCGGTCGAGGTCGGCGGGATCGTCGCGGTAGCCGTCGACGCGCAACCCGAGCGCGCCTTTCTTCAGCTCGAGGCGCGTGAACGTGGTGTCGAGGCTCTCCAACGTGGGACCGACGGCTTGTGCCGCGGCGTCGTGCAGCTCGGGCGCCACCCACTGGTTCGTCGCCATGCCGAACGACGGCGCCCACGGAACGAGCGCCTTTTCCGGGGTGTGTGCTTTCGACTTGAACATCAACCGGGGGAGCAGTGCCGCTTCGGGCACGAGCACCTTCACGCCCGTTGTCGGCAACCACATCGCCTGCGCGGCGAACGGCTCGTTCTTGGGCTCCTTCTTGAACCCGATGAGGCTGCGCAACCCGGGCTTCGCGTTGCTGCGCCGGCCGTAGTAGGACCCACCTTGACGCGGATCGCCGTCGTCGCCGAGCTCCACCTCGTCGAGCTCGTGTTGCACGGTGCCGAAGCGCCCGGGCACGACCTCGCCGCGCATCACGTTGAACACGTACTCGTTCCACAGCGGATTCAGCCCACCGAAGTGACCGATCAGTGCGTTGCCCATCGGCTCGAGGCCGCGTGCACGCGCGTAGTCGGAGAGGTCGCTCTCAGGGTGGCCGCGATGGGCGTCGTCAACGTCGTGCGCGGTGTAGGCGGCATGGCTCGGCATGGGGCGCATCATTGCAAATGCACCCGGCGCACGCGACGACCTTGACATCGCTGTGGTGTCGCCCGTATTCTACAACCATATGGTGGTAGATACGATGGAGCGAACACGGCAGACCGACCGGCTGTTCTTCGCGCTCAGCGACGCGACCCGGCGCGACATCGTGACGCAGACACTCGACCGCGAACGCTCGGTGAGCGAGCTCGGTCGCCTCTATCCGATCAGCCTCACCGCAGTGCAGAAGCACGTCGAGGTGCTCGTCGGTGCCGGGCTGGTGTCCAAGCACCGCCGCGGGCGTGAGCAGCTGGTGCGCGGCGAGGCCGAGCAGCTGCGCCGAGCCCATCACCTCCTCGACGAGCTGGAGGCGTTGTGGCGGTCGCGACTCGTTCGCTTCGAACACGTCCTCATCGAGCACGCCGGAAGGCCAAAGGAGAAGTGAGCGAATGACGGTGTGGAGCGTCGACAAGAACCCCGAAGCGAAGAGGATGGTGATCACCGCCGAGTTCACCGCATCGATCGCCAACGTGTGGCAGCTGTGGGCCGACCCACGCCTGCTCGAGCGATGGTGGGGCCCGCCCGGGTTTCCCGCGACCTTCGTGCAGCACGACCTCACGCCGGGCGGCACGATCACCTACTTCATGGCGGGCGCCGACGGTGGTGACCGGTTCGACGGCACGTGGAGCGTGGTCGAGGTCGATGCGCCGACGCGACTCGTGGTCGAAGACGCCATCGTCGACGACGACGGAACGCCGAGCGACGGCAACTCCATGACCCGCATGGAAATCGACATCGAGGGCGCGGGCGACACGACGCGCATGATCCTCACCACGCACTTCGACTCACTCGTCGGCATGGAACAGGCGATTGCGACCGGCGTGGTGGAAGGGATGCAGGCGTGCATGACGCAGATCGACGCCGTGTTGGCCGAGCTCACGGCAACGGCGGCGAGCTCCGCCTCATGAACGCGATGGCGCGCCGCATGTTCGAGCTGGTCGAGCCGATCGGCGTGCTCCCGTACTCCGCCGACGACGTGAACGACGCGATGTTCGCCCTCGGATTCACCGACTTCTGGGACACCTACTTCGCCGGCCGCGCCGCGCCGCTCGGCGAGGTTCCGGCGGAGGTCGCGGCCGAGGCGGCGACTACCGCCACGTGAACCGTCAGTCATCGTCCGCGATGAGATCGGATGCGCGCAACCGTCCAACTGATCGTGAGTGTCCGCTAGGGGCGCCGGGGCCGCAGCCGGAGAGTGCACCAT
>JBEVLJ010000322.1:0-3159 GCA_040509195.1 Acidimicrobiia bacterium | reverse complement strand
CTTGTAGGTGCGCGCCACGCGCGCACCGATACCGGTGACGACCTCGTACGAGATGGTGTCGAGGTGATCGGCCCACTCGGTGGCCGTGATCTCGTCATCGCCTTGCCGGCCGATCAGCACCACTTCTTCTCCCACGTCCACGACGACGTCGCCCACGTCGACCATGAGCTGGTCCATGGTGACGATGCCCACGATCGGGCGACGGTGTCCACGCACGAGCACCTCACCACCCGAGAGACCCAGGCTGCGCGGCACCCCATCGGCGTACCCCGCTGACACCGTTGCGATGCGTCCGGGCCGTTCGAGCTCGTAACGCAGCCCGTACGAGACGCGCTCGCCGGCGTCGAGCTCGCGCACCATCATCACCCGCGCGTGCAGCGACAGCGCGGGGCGCAGGGTGACCGAGCCGGCGTAACGATCACCGGCCAGGCCAGGCGGCAAGCCGTACATGGCGATACCGATGCGCACGAGGTCGTGGCGCGCGCCGGGGTTGCGCAGCGCGGCGGCAGAGTTGGCTGCGTGCACGATGCCCGGGTCGTGCCCCGCGGCGCGCACCGCCTCGATCACCGCGTCGAACTGCGCGAGCTGCTGGTCGGTGTAGGGGTGGTCGGGCTCGTCGGCCACCGCGAGGTGGGTGCACACGCCGGCGAGGTCGAGCTCGGTGCTCGCGTGGATGCGTTCGACCAGCGCGAGGGCGGCGCTCGGATCGCATCCCACCCGATGCATGCCGGTGTCGACCTTCAGGTGCACCGACAAGCGGTCCTTGCCGCCGAACGAGGCAACCGCCTTCGCCAGTGCGTCGATGCCGGCTTGGGTGTACACGACCGGCGTGATCGAATGCGTGACGACCGCTTCCGCCGCCGACACCGGGGGCTCCGACAGGAGCAACACCGGCGCGTCGATGCCGTGACTTCGGAGCTGCACGCCCTCTTCGACACGCGCGACACCCAACCAAGGCGCGCCGGCTTCGAGCGCGGCGCGCGCGACCGGCGCCGCGCCGTGGCCGTAGCCGTTCGCCTTGACCACCGCGAGCATCTGCGCCGGCGCGACCAGCTCGCACAGCGCGCGCACGTTGTCGCGCACGGCGTCGAGGTCGACCTCGCTCCAGACGGCGCGACCACCACCGCGGCGTTGCGTCATGTGGTGTCGGCGAGGTGGCGGATGAGATCGCCTCGCGCCACGATCCCGACCACGCGGTCGCCGTCGACCACGGGCACGTGACTCGCGCCGGCGTCGTGCATGACCGTCGCGACCTGCTCGATCGAATCACCCGGCGCAACCGACGGGTAGTCGGTGGTCATCACGTCGCGCACGGTCGCGCCCGCGGCCTTCTTGAGCTCGGCTTCCCAGCGCTTCTCCGAGCGCGGCCACACGATGTCGGCGCCGAGGAACTCGATCACGGTCGGCACGTGGAGGTTGGCCTCCGACACGATGAGGTCTTCGTCGCGCAGGAGCCCCACGATCTTGCCGTCTTCCACCACCGGAGCGGCACCGATGCCGTGGTCGGCGAGCACGTCGGCCGCCTCGGGCACGGTCTGGTCCGGCGACAACGTGACCACCTCGCCGGTCATGATCGTGCTCGCGGTCTCACTCGACATGGAGGCTCCTCAGCGCTGCGCGGGGTCGGTCGCCCCAAGTTTCGTGAGCCAGCGTAGATGCGAGGGCATCGACGATGTCACCCGCGACCAGACCGGGGCCGACCAGTTCGGCCGCTCGGCCGTGCACCCATGCCGCGGCGGCGGCGGCCTCGAACGCCGGCACACCTCGGGCGACGAAGGCGGCCACGATGCCAGTGAGCACGTCGCCGGAGCCCGCGGTCGCGAGGTCGGGCGTGCCGGTGACGTTGAGGATCACGCGCCCGCCTGATCCCGCGGGCTCGGCGATCACGGTGGTCGCACCCTTCAACAGCACCACCGCACCCGCTCGATCTGCGAGCGTCTGCGCCGCGGTGATGCGGTCGACGCCCACCGGCTCCCCTGCCAGGCGCTCGAACTCCTTGTCGTGAGGGGTGAGCACGCTCACCCGGTCGTGCGACGCCCGCTGCATCAGCGGCGCGAGGTCGCCGGCCAGCGCGTTGAGGCCGTCGGCGTCGAGGACAAGCGGCACCGAGGCGCGTGTCACGAGCTCGGTGACGGCGCGGCGCGTGTCGTGCGCGCCTCCGAGGCCCGGACCGAGCGCGAGCGCACGGAAGCGACCCAGATCGACGGTGATCGCCTCGACCGCTTCGGGTGCGAGGTTGCCGTCGGTCGCCGGCAGTGCCCGGGCGATCACTTCGGCGCCCGAAGCGTGGTGTGCGGCCCCCACGCCAGGGAGCGCGCAGAACACGATGGTCGCGCCCGCGTGCAACGCGGCGCGCGCGGCGAGCGTGGGCGCGCCGGTCATGCCACCCGACCCGCCGACCACCATCACGCCCGCCGCCCACTTGTGTGCGGTCGCGGCACGCGCAGGAAGGAGGCCCTCCACATCGGTGGCGTCGAGCACCGCGATGCGATCGGCGTCGTCGCCGAGATCGATTCCGATGTCGGCGACTTCCACGCGGCCCGCGAGCGTGCGGCCCGGATGGAAGAGGAGCCCCGGCTTGTACGCCGCGAACGTGACGGTCAGGTGCGCGCGCACGGCCACGCCGTCGGTCGCGCCGGTGCGGCCGTTCACACCCGACGGGATGTCGACCGCGACGACCGATACGCCAGACGCCGCGAACGCCGCGGCCACCCACGCCGCGTCGCCGCCGAGCCCTCCACGCGACCCGGTGCCGTACATCGCGTCGATCGCCACGTCGGCGCGCGCGAGTGCTCGGGTCAGCCCGGCGCGGTCGATGCCCGGAGCGAGCTCGGCGACGTGCACGCGCATTCCCCACCTGCGCAACGCTCGGGCGGCGACGAGACCGTCACCACCGTTGTTGCCCTTGCCGCACACGACGACGGCGCGACGCCCGTACGCGCCACCGAGATGACGCCGTACCGCCCACGCGACCGCGCGGCCGGCACGTTCCATCAACACCTCGATCGGGGTGCCGGCCGCGATGGTGCGTCGATCCGCCGCCGCCATCTCTTCGGGACCGACGATCGGCTCCATGGGTGACGCGCGCTACCGCGTCGCGATCTGGCCCGTCGCGATCTGGCCCGTCGCGATCGCGACGGCCATCGCGGTGGTGTCGGT
>JBEVLJ010000321.1:0-3332 GCA_040509195.1 Acidimicrobiia bacterium | reverse complement strand
GCGCGTCGAGTTCCTGCGCGTGTTCCCCAAGGTGTTCCGCGGCGCGCACGTGCCGCACCCGATGATCACCACCGCGCGCGGTGCCGACATCACAATCGAGTCGCTCGACGACACCGCAGACACGAAGGAACTGTGGGCGAGCGGCGAGCGCGTGGGGCCCCTGCCCGCGCGCCTCACGGTGAAGCGCGACGCGCTCCGCGTGATCTGCTGACGCGAGATCCGCCGCTACTTGACGGTGATGGTGCCTTCCATGCCGGCCGCGCGGTGGCCGGGCAACGAGCAGTAGAAGGTGTACGTGCCCTTGGTGAGGTCGATCTTCTTGCTGTCGGACTGACCGGTTCCGTCGGCTTCGACCTGGAAGCCCTGGTAGCCGTTCGCGAACACGAGGTCGTGCAGACCCGCGGTGCTCTCGAGCGTGATCTCCGCGATCCCGGCGTCGGTCGTGATCTTGTCGGGCGTGAACGAGAAGTTCTTCGCGGAGATGTCGATCTGCTCGGTGGCCTCGCCCTTCGGTTCGACGTACGCCTTGCCGCCACCACCATCGTCACCGCCGCCTCCACACGCGACCAGCAGCAGCGCGACGAGCAACGAGATCGCGAGCAGGCCCGAGGTTCGACGAAGGCGTCGCACCGTCACGCGGCGGGACCGACGGTGATCGTGCCTTCCATGCCCGCCGCCGCGTGGCCCGGGATGGTGCAGTAGATGTCGTAGACACCCGCTTTGAGCTCCACCTTGCCCGACTGGGGCTTGGCCGGCGGCGAGTGCAGCTCGAAGCCCGCGAGCTCCGGCTCACGGAACGCCAACGTGTGACTCGGGTCGCCCGTGTAGTCGATCTGCACCACGCCGGCAGTGGCGGCGAAGTTGGACTTGAACGGGACGCTGTCGAAGGTGAGACCCGCGCCGGCCTGCACCGTGACCGTGCTGGTGGCCGGACCGGTGGGCGCCACGTAGCCCGACGCTTCGCTCTCGCCGGTGTCGATGCTCGGGCCGAGCGTGAGCAGACCGCCGAACACCACGATCACCACACACAAGCCCAGGATCACCGCGAGTGATGACGACTTCATGTGCGGTGCGGCGGCGAGCAGGCTCGCGCCGATGAGGATCGCCAACGTGATCACGATGGCCGAGATGAGCGCGGCATCCTCACTGCCGGCGAGGAACACGCGCGAGATGTTGACCGCCAACATCCCAACCGCGATTGCGCTGAGCACGGGCACCAACAACGGAAGCAGCAACCGATCCTTGATCGGCTTGTGCTCACCGGTGCCGATCTCGCCGCTGATCGCGATCGGCACGTCGTGCGCGACGTCGGGGCCGACGTCAACGGCGTGCTCGTCTGCGGCCTGGCCATCGTCAGCTTGGGAAACGACGGCCACGCTCCCGGACGCGGCCTCGTCGGCCGACCCTTCCTCGGCAGCGGGCGCTTCGGGTGTGTCGTCGCTCATCGTCTCAACCCCATCTCGGCAAGCTCACGGTCCATCTCGTCGAGTCCGTGCCGCGGCGTGTTCTTGCGCTCTTCGTCGCTGGCCCAGCGGAAGAACACTACGGCGATGATCATCCACAACAGGACTCCAGCGGCGATCTTCATGATCAGCCCCGCGAGTTGTTGGTCGGCCAACGTGCTGAGGCCGAACAGGTGCGGGTGGCCTTCGTAGAACCGGTACAGCGGCGTGTGCCCGAAGGTGAGGAACGACGCGGGCACGGTGGGCACGATCGACCACGTGAACAGATACAGCATTCGCAGCACCGGCTGCAGGCGCGGAATCTCCGGGAGCGGGCTCACCACCGGCAACCACACGATCAGCGACGACGTGAACAGCAGCAGGTGGATGCCGAAGTGCACCCAGCCCGACTCGAGGCTCGCGTTCACCACCGCCGGCCAGTGGGTGAGCACCAACACCAGGTTGAAGATCACCAGCGCGGGGACGAAGCGGGCGAGCCACCGCACGATCAGGAACAACTTGCCCGGCAGCAGGTAGCGCATCAACCAGGCCGGCGTGCCGAGCAGGAGCAGCGGCGTGGCGATCATGGTGAACACCAGGTGCTGCACCATGTGCACGCTGAAGTTCATCCGTTCGGCGATGTCGTGGATCGGCCAGTCCGACGCCAGCAGCGTGGCGAACACGCCGAGCGAGAAGCACGTGACGTTGAACCGCGAGACCACCGGACGACCCGACGGCACGAACCGCGGGCCGACGCGGACGACGGCGATCGCGTACAACGCTGCGAGCATCCCGCACACGAGCAGGACGTCCGGGTGGATGGTCCACGCCGGGACGGCAGTTGCCACCGGCCGAGTCGCTCCTCAGAAGGAGACGTGCAGCGTGAGCAGCACGACCGTGTACAGCAAGACGGCGGCGACGGATCCGATGATGAAGAAGCGGCGGAACACCGGCTGGTCGGTGCGCAGGTGCATGAACCACGACGCGACCAGGAAGAACTTCACCCCGGCCATCGCGAGCAGCAGGAAGATGATGAGACCGTTCGGGATGTCGCCCTCGAGGTACGACACGCCGATCTCGAGCCCGGTGATGATCACGAGGACCACCGCGACCATCACGTACTGGATCGGATCTGGGTGGGCCTTGAGCTCGCCCGGCAGCAACCCCGGCGCGTGACGAGTCGCCGCAGCTTCGGCGCGAGCGACGACGCCTTCACTCGAGGTGGTGGCGACCGCGGTTCCCTCAGTGCTCATCAGGCCACATCCATGTTCTGAGCCAAGATTCCCACGACAGGGCTCACTTCGGGACCAGGTAGACGACCGTGAAGATCACGATCCACACCACGTCGACGAAGTGCCAGTAGAGCCCGGCGACCTCCACGCGTTCGGCATCGCCCCGGGCCATGTGCTCCTGCATCGAGAGACCCCACAGCGAGAGGAGCCAGACGATGCCGATCACCACGTGCGCTCCGTGCAGACCGGTGAGCACGTAGAACGAGGAGCCGAACAGGCTCGTGTCGATGTTGAGGCCCTCACGCGTGAAGTGCGTGAACTCGAAGATCTGCCCACCGATGAACGTGACGCCGAAGAACACCGTGGCCAGCACCCAGATGCGGAACCGACGCATGTCGCCGCGCTGGATGGCTGCGAGCGCGAGCACCATGGTGAGCGAGCTCATCAGCAGGATGAACGACGTGACCGACGTGAACGGGATGTTGAACAGCTCCGCCGGCGTGGGCCCGGTCTGACCCGGACGGTCGCGGTACAGCAGGAACGTGCTGATGAAGGCGCCGAAGAACAGGCAGTCCGACGACAGGAACAACCACATGCCGAGCTTGGCGTTGGTCGTGCCCGAATGCGCGTCGTGATCGTCGTGGGCCGCCGCGGCCGG
>JBEVLJ010000320.1:0-7284 GCA_040509195.1 Acidimicrobiia bacterium | reverse complement strand
ACACCCCACCGAGCCCGCGCGCGCCGGCGTACTCGAGGCCACACCCCTCGCATCGCACCGACATGCTCATCTCGCTGGTGCGGGTCTCGACGCCGAGCTCCGCGAACAGGCGCACCAGGTTCGGGTACGTGCGTTCGTTGTAGACGATGAAGCCGCTGTCGACGGCGACGATCTCGCCAGCGGGCGCCACCACGTCGTGCGTGTGCGCGTGGCCACCGAGGCGGGGTTCCGTCTCGTAGAGCGTGACGTCGAAGGCCCGCTGCAACAGGTACGCCGCGGTGAGGCCCGACACCCCTGCTCCCACCACCGCCACTCGTTGTCGTTGCCCGCTCACTGCGACCCAGCCTTCCCGCCGACGAGCCGTACCAGTCGTGTTCGTTCCGTGTTCGTCGCAGGCGGCCCGACGGATGCGCGCGCCGCTCGCTGATGCGTTCCACGGGAGACGACGGCGCAGTGGCTGCTACGATGCCCGACCTCAGGTGAGGCCGAGCCCCCATCGTCTAGTGGCCCAGGACGCCGCCCTTTCAAGGCGGTAACGGGGATTCGAACTCCCCTGGGGGCACGTTGATCGCTCCGGCGATCGCAGCACCTGGTCCTGTGGTGCAGTTTGGAGTGCACGCCGCCCTGTCAAGGCGGAGGCCGCGGGTTCAAATCCCGTCAGGACCGCTGGGAGACTCGTCTCCCACATGTCAGGAGGCCTGGTCTCCTGCACCCGGCCGGGTAGCTCAGTCGGCAGAGCACGCGCCTGAAAAGCGCGGGGTCACCGGATCGACGCCGGTCCCGGCCACCACGAACGCCCTGGTCACAGGCTTGCGCCCGGCCAGGGCGTCGTCGCGAGTCCGGTGTCGTGCCACATCGATCACGGCGCCGAGTCTGGCACCCGCGAGCCGTGTCGGCGCCGACGCAGGCTGGTCAGCTCCAGCCGTCGCGGCCGACGACCTCGGCGAGCGGGAGCCGTGGTGCGGGACGGAACCGGTTGGCACCGCGGATGCGCGCGACGGGCAGGAGGCAGGCCTGACGGAACTCCGGTGGGATGCCGAGCAGCTCGGCCATGCGGTCGTGGCCGACGAGGTGCAGCGTCGTGAGGCACGTGCCGTACCCCCGGCTGCGCAGCGCGAGCTGGAAGTTCCACACCGCCGGGAAGATGGAGCCCCAGAGCGTCGCTTCGTGGAACTGCTCGAGGCCAGGTCCCGGCGTCTGGTACCGCGCCACGCACGGGATCACGTGCACGGGAACGTCGGCCATCACCTCGACGAGCCACCGGCTCGAGACGCCGATGCGCGCGGCCGGCGTCATGTCGTCGAGCAGCTCGGGTGGCGCGGCGGGTCGTGGCCCGTCGTCGGGCGACGTGCCCGTGAGCTGGTGATACGCGTCGGTGACGATCGCCGCGATCTCCGCGCGGAGCTCCGGTGCCGACACCACGATCCAACGCCACCGCTGCGCGTTCGAGCCGTTCGGCGTCTGCATCGCGAGGCGCAGGCACTCGTCGACGACGTCGAGGTCGACCGCCGCGTCGAGATCGAGACGGCGACGCAACGACCGTGTCGTGCCCAGGAGCTCGTCGACGCCGAGCGCCGGGTCGGGCGTCGAGCTCACCGCTCCAGCCTCATCGGGCCCTGCCTCATCCGGCGCTGCGTCATCTGGGAACGGTACCCCGCCACGCAGCCGATCATCGTCTGCCGATCGTCGTCTCCCGGTCATCGTCGGCGCGTCAGCGGCGAGGTCGTTAGTGTTCGGGCGTCGAGCGATCCGGAGGGGGACTGCGATGACGGCAGCGACAGACGACCATCCGGGCGGCGAGGACCTCGCGGCCGGTCTCGGGTACGACCGCGGGGCGGCCGAGGCGCTCCTCGACCTCTCCGCCCCCCAGCAGCGCTACGTCGAGCTCGCGGCCGGTTCAGGCGTCGTCGAGCCCATGCCCGGGATGATGGTGACCTTCGCCCGCGCGAACACCGAGTACGTGCTTCGCAACGCCGACGAGTTCTCGTCGGCGGTCGTCATGGGCCTCGGCGCCGACTGCATGTTCATCCCACTCAACATCGACCCACCCGAGCACTCGAAGTACCGCAAGCTCCTCGACCCGCTCTTTTCGCCGCGCCGGATGGACGACCAGGAGGAGGACATCACCCGACGGGTCAACGAGTTCATCGACCGGTTCATCGAGCGCGGCGAGTGCAACTTCACCGAGGAGTTCGCGGAGGTCTTCCCCGCGTCGGTGTTCCTCGGGCTGATGGGGCTGCCGGAGGGCGAGATGCGCATGTTCCTCGACATGCGTGACGGCATCCTGCATCCCGAGAAGGTCGACCCGCTCGCGATCGGGAGCCCCGAGGCGCGCCGCGCCGTCACGACGCGCGCCGGCGACTCGATCTGGGAGTACTTCGGCGCGCTCGTGCGTGAGCGGACGGAGCGTCCCGGCGACGACATCATCTCGGGGTTCGTGCAGGCGGAGATCGACGGCGAGCGCCTCACGCCCGACGACATCGTCAACATCTGCTACCTGCTCCTCATCGCAGGCCTCGACACGGTGAGCGACACGCTCACCTGCTCCTACGCGTTCCTGGCCCAGAACCCCGAGCACCGGCGTCGCCTGGCCGACGACCCGTCGATCGTGCAACAGGCGGTCGAAGAGCTGCTGCGGTGGGAGTCGCCGGTCGCGCAGGGGGCGCCGCGCGTCGCGCGCTGCCCGGTCGTGCTGCCGAGCGGGGCGAGCGTCGCGGAGGGAACCATGGTCCTCCCCGGATTCGGAGCCGCGAACGTCGACGGCGAGCGCTTCGACGACCCGCTCGCCGTGCAATTCGACCGCAAGGCGAACCCCCACCTCGCGTTCGGCGGGGGCGTGCACCGGTGCCTCGGCTCGCACCTCGCCCGTCGCGAGCTCAGGATCGCCCTGCGCGAGTGGCATCGGCGGATCCCGGACTACTGGCTCACGCCGGGGTTCGAGGCGCTCGAGTACCCGCCGGGGCTCCGGCGGGTGAAAGACCTCATGCTCACCTGGGCCTGAACGCCGCGAGCTGCCGACCGACCCTGGAACCCACGAAGGAGCGCATCGTGCCCGAAGGAATCGCCGTGCTCGACGACCTGTACGCGCGGTGGCGCGCACCGATCGACCCGACCGCGATCGCGGCGTTGTTCGCCGTCGCCGGCGTGTGGCACAACAAGATGAACCCGCCGCTCATCGGGCGTACGCAGATCGAGGCCGCGATCGCGGGCATGTCGCGGTCCGTCGAGGACGTCGAGTTCACCACCGTCGCCTCAGCGGCCGCGGGCAACGTGGCGCTCGTCGAACGCGTCGACTGGATCACGTGGTCCGACGGCACCCGCGTCGGACTGCCGGTGACCGGTGTGTTCGAGATCGACGACGACGGCCTCATCGCGGCATGGCGCGACTACTACGACGCCGGCTGGCTCGACGAGCAGACGCAGCTTTTCAGGTCGGCATGACGCGCCGTTGCAATTGTTCGGCCGTCATTGCCTCGGCGGCGAACGCCGAGTGAGCAGATCTACAGCTCGGTCTGCTCGTCGACCTGCTCGAGGAACTTCTGGATCTCAGTGGCACGGAACCGACGGTGGCCGCCGAGCGTGCGAATCGCCGAGATCTTCCCGGAACGCGCCCAGCGCGTCACGGTCTTCGGGTTCACCCGGAACATGGCGGCCACCTCGGAAGGCGTCAACAATTGCTCGGGTTCCGGAGCCGGGTTCTGCGGCATGACGCCTCTTTTCCGTTGGGATCCCCCCAACCACATCACTCCGACTCACACCTTCGTGTGTGTGGTCCGGACTGCCGGGTTGGAGGAATCAATCCCCTATGTCTAGATCAAAGCTACACGAAACACCAGCGGTGCCGACGTTTCGATGGTCGCCACGATCTGTCGGTTTTCACCGAGTGATCGTGACTTCCCCCCGTCCGTCAACGATCTCACCGATCACCCACGCGTCGTGCCCGGCTGAGCGGATTGCGTCCAGCGTACCCAATCGGTCGCTGGAAGCAACGACGACCACCATGCCGATGCCGAGGTTGAACACCGATTCCATCTCTGGTTCGGGCACGTCACCGGCGGCCTGCACTTCGGCGAAGATCCGCGGCTCCTCCCAGCTTCCCCGGCGGATCACCGCGGCGCAGTGCGACGGCAGGATCCGGTTCACGTTGCCAGGCAGCCCGCCCCCGGTGATGTGGGCGAACGCGTGCACCGGCACCTTGCGCCGGATCTCGCGCATCGCCGGCGCGTAGATCACGCTCGGCCGCAGGAGCTCGTCGCCGAGGGTGTGGTGCGCTCCAGGCCACGCAGCGTCGTCGAGGCGACGACCGGCCCGGTCGAGGAGCGCCCGCCTCGCGAGCGAGTAGCCGTTCTGGCGCAGCCCCGTGCTCGCCATCCCGATGACCGAGTCGCCGGCTCGCACGCCCGCGGGCAGGATCTTCGGGCGGTCGACCACGCCGACCGCGAACCCGACGAGGTCGAACTCGCCGGGCTCCATCACGTCGGGGTGTTCGGAGATCTCGCCGCCCAGCAGCGCGCATCCGGCCTTGCGACAGCCTTCGGCGATGCCGGCGACGATGTCGTCGATCATGGCCGGCACGACCTTGCCGGTGGAGATGTAGTCGAGGAAGAACAGCGGCTCCGCGCCTTGCACCGCGATGTCGTCGACGTTGCCGGCGACGAGGTCGAAGCCGATCGTGTCGTACCGGTTCATCAGGCGAGCGATCATCGACTTGGTGCCGACACCGTCTGTGGACGACACGAGGATCGGGTCGCGACGATCGCCCTGCTCGAACGCGAACAACCCGCCGAACCCACCGATGTCGCCGACCACCTCGGGACGGAACGTGGATCGCACGTGCGCCTTGATGCGTTCGACGGCGAGCTCACCCGCGGCGATGTCGACGCCCGCGCCCGCGTAGGTGAGCGGTTCGCCGGGGTGCGATGGCTTGTCGGTTCGCGCGTCACCCATCAGGCGGACCTGGAACCCGGCGCGGTGGGGGTGGGCATCACGTCGTCGTCGCGCTCGAGCACTCGCTTCGAGTCGAGCATCACGGGCACCGGCACCGGGTACTCACCCGACAGACACGCGGTGCAGAACGCCGAGGCGGGCGCGCCGGTGGCGGTGGTGAGGCGATCGAGCTCGAGGTAGGACAGCGAGTCGACCCCGAGGTAGTCGCGGATCTCGCCGACCGCGAGGTCGGCGGCGAGCAGCTCGGAACGCCGGCCGGTGTCGAGGCCGTAGTAGCAGGGCCACTTGTACGGCGGGGACGAGATGCGGAGGTGCACCTCGGCCGCGCCCGCTTCGCGCAACACCGCCACGAGTTGACGCAGCGTGGTGCCGCGGACGATCGAGTCTTCGACGACCACGAGCCGCTTGCCCCGGATGTTCTCGGCGAGCGGGTTGAGCTTGAGCCGAACCCCTTGATCGCGCTGCTTCTGATGGGGTTGGATGAACGTGCGACCGACGTAGCGGTTGCGCACCAGGCCGTCGCCGTAGGGAATGCCCGACACACGCGCGTACCCCTGCGCGGCCGGCACTCCCGACTCCGGGACGGGCATCACCATGTCGGCGATGACCGGCGCCTGGCGTGCGAGCTCTTCGCCCATGCGTTGGCGCGCCGCGTGCACGTTGTGGCCGTAGAGCGCAGTGTCGGGGCGGGCGAAGTAGACGAACTCGAACAGGCACAGCTTCGGATCGGCCGCGGCGAAGCGGATCTCGCGCTGGCCACTCGAGTCGATCACCCCCATCTCCCCGGGCTCGACCTCGCGCACTACGTGCGCGCCCACGATGTCGAGCGCGCACGTCTCGCTCGCGAGCACCCAACCGCCGTCCGGCAACAGACCGAGCACGAGGGGCCAGAAACCGTGAGGATCACGCACACCGATCAGGTGTGCTTCGTCCATGAGCACGAACGAGAAGCCGCCTTCCAGACTCGGCAGCACCCGCTCGAGCGCGTGCTCGAGGTCGCGGCCGTCGGAACGCGGCTCGCTCGGGTAGGCCGCGGCGACGAGCTCGGCGACGAGCGCGGAATCACTCGTGGAATCGAGCTGCCGTTCGTTCGGCACCATGCCGGGCAACATCCCCACCTGCGCCGCGAGGTCGCCGGTGTTGGTGAGGTTGCCGTTGTGGCCGAGCGCGAAGCCGGCGTCGCCGACCGAGCGGTAGACCGGTTGTGCGTTGCGCCAGGTGCTCGACCCGGTGGTGGAGTAGCGCACGTGCCCGATGGCGAGGTGGCCGTCGAGCGGCGCGAGTTGGCGCTCGTCGAACACTTGGGTGACGAGGCCCATGTCTTTCACGACGGTGACGAACTCGCCGTCGCTCACCGCGATCCCGGCCGACTCCTGCCCGCGGTGCTGCAACGCGTACAGCCCGAGGTAGGCCAGGTTGGCCACCGGTTGCCCGGGGGCATAGACGCCGAAGACGCCGCACGCATGACCGACCTGGGGCTCCATTGTTCCTCAGTATCCCATCACGACGACGGTCGACGGCGAAGCAGGGCAACCACCCGCGTGCCCGAACGCGGCTCGGCTGCCCGCAGACCCTGGTACAACATCAGGCGGGGGGTGGTTCGTTCCCGAGCGCGAGGGGAATCGCCTCACGCCAGGCGTCGGCGGCCGCCGCGAGCGAAACGTCGAACGCCTCGGGCGCCACCAGGCGGTCGCCGGTGGCGGTGCCGAACACCACGGCGGCAACGCCCGCCGCCTCGGCGCGGTCGGTGATCTCGGCGACCCGATCGGGTGCCACGCTGAGCACCACACGCGACGTGGACTCGCCGAACCAGGTGAGGGCGTCGAGCTCCAGGTCGATCTGCACGCCGACCTCGCCGGCGATGGCCATCTCGGCCAACGCGATCGCGAGGCCACCCTCGGAGCAGTCGTGCACGCCTTGCACCACGCGTTCGTTCACGAGTGCCGCGACGAGACCGTGAAGCGCGACCGCGTCGTCGAAGCTGACCGCGGGGGGAGTCCCCCCGCGGAGGCCGTGCAACGTGGCCCACTCGGCACCGCCGAGCTCCGGACCACTCGCCGGGGCGAGCGCGCCGAGCACCACCACGCGATCACCCGCGGTGAGCGCAGCGGGCGGCGGGATCGCGGTGAGCTCGTCGATCAGACCCACGACGCCGACGACCGGCGTGGGGTCGATGTCGCGCCCGCGTGACTCGTTGTAGAAGCTCACGTTGCCACCGACGACGGGGATGCCGAGCGCGGTGCACGCGGCAGCCATGCCGTCGATCGACTCCGCGAACTGCCACATCACCTCGGGGTGTTCGGGATTGCCGTAGTTGAGGCAGTTCACGAGCGCGCG
>JBEVLJ010000319.1:0-2581 GCA_040509195.1 Acidimicrobiia bacterium | reverse complement strand
GCAACGGCGTACCGACGGTGCTCGGCGATCTCGCCACTCCCCTGCGTGCTGATGCGAACGTCGATGTGGTCACCGCGGTGGCGCCCTACGTGCCGACCGACGAGCTGCACCTGCTTCCCGCCGACGTGCAACGCCACGAACCTCGATCCGCGCTCGACGGCGGGGGCGACGGGCTGGATGTGGTGCGCCGGGTCGTCAGCGCGTCGGCGACGATGCTGGGACCCGGAGGTTGGCTGCTCCTCGAGATCGGCGGCGAGCAAGAGGCGCTGCTCCGCGACGCCCTCGCGGCGTACGGGTTCGCCACGACCGAGCCGTGGTTCGACGACGACGGCGACCTGCGCGGTCTCGCCACGCAGCGCGGCGACTGATCAGCCAGATCGCGAGATCAGGCGACCGTGGTCGGCGCGTGCGCCCACGTGCGCCGCAGCACCGCAACGGTCGCGAGCCCAACGACGACCCCGGCAATCGCGCCGATCGCGATCGCGGCGGCAACGATCGCCACCAGGCACTGCACCACGATCACCGCGCGCCGCACCGGCTCACCGAGCGCGTCGAATCGGCGGTGGATCGCGAAGAGCTCCGGCGTGCTCCGCGCACGCGCCGTGAGGAACACCGTGGAGCCACGCGCGAATCCGAACAGCCCGCCCAACGCAAGTGCGCCAATGGGGCTTGCACCGAGCGCACCGAATGCGATGGTGACGAACACCGCCGCCGTCATGATGTAGGTGACCACGCCGGCGCCGACCTGCCACCCGAATCCGCTGCCGTACAGCCAGGCTCGGTACTTGCCGAGCCAGTCTTCGTTCACCTGGCGCAAGAAGAACGGCGGCGCGAAGCCGAGCACGCCGCTGTCGACCACCGCGCCGAGCAACGCCGCACCCGCAGCGATCGCGAGCGCCACCGTCGCGCTCGCGTGGAGCGCGTGCACGATCAGCGCCATGAGCGCCATCGCCGCGCCGAGCGTGAGCCCGCCGACCACCGAGCCGAGGAGGTACCAGACCGCGGTGCGGGCGTAGCGGTTGCCGCGTGACGCTTCGCCGACCGGCGTGATCTGCGACAACATCGACTGTCCGCACGGCGACCACGTGCCCCGGAGCGCCGCGGCCAGCGCGATCGCCACTCCGAGGACCAGCACCGTTGCGTTCACCGGGCCAACGCTAGCGGTCCTTCTCGGCCAACTCCCGGAACGCGTCGGGCACGCCGGCACCGTCGCGGAACACGACCGTGGCGAAGCCCACCGCGTCGCGGCCGAAGCGCGCCCGGGCGCGATCCATGGCTTCGTCGAGGGCGCGGGGAGGATGCTCGATGCGGTCGATCTCCGGAGGCTCCGACCCATTGCTCTCATCGTCACCGAGCCCGAGCGCGAGTTGCAGCTCGGATTCGTTCGCCAGGTTCGACACCGAGATCGCGAGCAGCGACACCTCGCGTTCTCGCGGGTTGTCGGCCAGCGCGGTCTTCACCAGTTCCACACACACGGTGCGCAACGTGGACGTCGACGAGATCGCCTCGTCGACGGTGCGCGACCGCGTGATCGCGCGCAAGTCGCGGAACCGCACCCGCACGGTGACGGTGCGACCGGCATGACCGCTTGCACGCAGTCGCGTCGCAACCCGGTCGGCCAGGAATCCGAGGGTCTCCTGGAGGAGCTGTTCGGTGACGACGCGACGACCGAGCGCCGATTGCGCGCCCACCGACTTGGCGCGTCGGCTGGTCTCGATCGCACGCGGGTCTTCGTTGGCGGCGAGGAAGCCGAGCTTTTCACCGACCGCGGTGCCGAGCAGGCGTTGGACGCGGGCCGGCTCGGCGGCGTGCAGCTCGCCGATGGTGCGGATGCCGGCCTCGGCGAGCTTCCGGGTCGTGGACGGACCGATGCCCCACAGCAACTGCACCGGAAGGGGATCGAGGAAGGCGCGCTCGTCACCGGGTTCGACGACGACGAGGAAGTCGGGCTTCGCCACCTGCGACGCCACTTTCGCGAGGTGCTTCGTGGTCGCGACCCCCACGGAGATCGGCAGCCCGATCTCGTCGCGCACCCGCGCGCGAATCTGTTGCGCGATTTCCGCAGGCGTGCCGAACAGGTGCGTGGAACCTGACACGTCGAGGAACGCTTCGTCGATCGAGACGCGTTCGACCCAGGGCGTGAAGTCGCCGAGCACCGCCATCACGGCGTCACCGAACTTCGTGTACTCGGAGAAGTGACCGTCGACGAAGATCAGCTGCGGACACAGCTGGCGCGCGCGTCGTCCGTTCATCGCCCCGTGGACGCCGAACGCCTTCGCTTCGTAGCTCGCCGCCAGCACGACACCGCCGCCGACGGCGATCGGCTTGCCGCGCAGCGATGGATCCAACAGCTGCTCGACCGACGCGTAGAAGGCGTCGAGGTCGGCATGCAGGATCGTCGCGCCCGCTGCGGGTGCCATCACCGGTCAGCGTATCGAACATCCGTTCGTTGCCGCGCGTGTCGGGGCCGACCGCACCCAGGGCCCCAACCCAGGGCGACCTGAGCTTGGCGAGCCCGACAGGTGAGGGTAACCTCACCTCCGCACGCCCATCGGGAGAACGCATGCTGCCCACGTTCGTC
>JBEVLJ010000318.1:0-4066 GCA_040509195.1 Acidimicrobiia bacterium | reverse complement strand
ATCGTCGAGATCACGCAGCGCGCGGTGGGTGACCTCGCAGTGCACCACGCATCCGGAGCCGCCGGACTGTTCGAGCTCTCGGCCCCCGGAGTGAGCAAAGGACTCGCGCTCGAGGCGTTGACGGCCGACCTCGGCATCGACCGGTCTGCGGTGGTGGCGTTCGGCGACATGCCGAACGACATCCCGATGCTTGCGTGGGCCGGGATCGGCGTCGCGGTTGCCGACGCGCATCCCGACGTGCTCGCGATCGCCGACGAGGTCACCGCGTCGTGCGTCGACGACGGCGTCGCCCAGTGGATCGAGCACCGCTTCCCCTGACGCGCTCCCGGTCTCGCGGAGCCTGGGTCTAGCGGAGTTTGAGCTCGGGGTTGTAGACGCGCGTGGGCTTCACGTCGGTGTCGAGACGTTCGGCGAGCGCGCGGAACGCGACCGACGCGTCGTCGTCGGGGTGCGCGACGGTGATCGGCATACCGGTGTCGCCGCCGATCCGGAGGTCGGGCACCAACGGGATCTGGGCGAGCAACGGCACCCCGAGGTGCTGCGCGAGCTCGCCGCCGCCGTCGGCACCGAACAGCTCGTAGCGCGTGCCGTCGTCACCGGTGAACCACGACATGTTCTCGACGACGCCGATCACGTCGAGATCGACCTTCTCCGCCATCGCCGCCGCGCGCTGCGCGACGGTCTGCGCCGCGGGCTGCGGTGTGGTGACCACGATCACCTCGGCGCGCGGGATGAACTGCGACATCGACAGGCTCACGTCGCCGGTGCCGGGCGGCATGTCGACGATGAGGTAGTCGACGTCGCCCCAGTACACATCGGTGAGGAACTGCTCGAGCGCCTTGTGCAGCATCGGGCCGCGCCAGATGATCGCCTGGTCTTCACGCGCGAAGAAACCCATCGAGATGAGGCGAACGCCGTGTGCTTCGGGGGGAACGATCACGTCGTCGATCAGGCCCGGTGGGTGGGTGACGCCGAGCATGCGCGGCATCGAGAATCCCCACACGTCGGCGTCGACTGCAGCCACGCGATGACCGCGTTGCGCGAGGGCGACGGCAAGGTTGGTGGTGACCGACGACTTGCCCACGCCGCCCTTGCCCGACGACACCGCGATCACACGCGTGCGGTTGTCGGTGAACGGGTTCGCTCGAGGAACGGGCGCGGCGTTCGCCGATGCGTCGACCACCTGCAGGGGATTCGGTGGCGCTTGTCCCTTGAGGATCGCGGCGACCTCGCGCAGCTCGCGCTCGGTCATCTCGCGCACGTCGACGTCGACGCGGTCGATGCCGTCGACCTGCGCGGCGCCCGTGACCACGCGACGGCTGAGCTCGGCCTGCGATGCCTCCCCCACCAGTGGGAGTGCAAGTGCCACCACCGCGGTGTGACCGTCGAGGGCGACACCCTTCACCATCCCGAGCTCGACGATCGAGCGTCGGAGCTCAGGTTCCTCGACGGCCGTGAGCGCCGCCCAGATGTCGCTGTCGTTGGCGGGCACAGGCTTGCTGCTCCTCAGACCTCTTCGGCCTCGCTCTTCGGCCTCTTTCGGCTCCGGGTATTTGCACTATCTGGATAGGTAGAATACCGGCGTGGATCCTGCAGCCCTCACCGAGCCGCTCAGCTCGGAGGAGTTCAACTCGGTGGTGAGCGCGGTCACCAACGCGTTCGGCGATCCCACCCGACGCGAGATCTACCTCTTCGTGCGCGACGCGGGCGACCGGGGTACCACCGCCGGCGAGGTCGCGGAGCGGTTCGAGCTGCACGCCAACGTCGCTCGCCATCACCTCGAGAAGCTCACCGGTGGCGGCTACCTCGACGTCGAAGTGGGTCGCGCGCCGGGCGACGAAGGACTTCGCGCTGCGGGTCGGCCGTCGAAGCGATACTGCGCAGGTCCCCTCGACGCGACGCTCGCACTCCCGCTCAAGCACGACGACCTGCTGAGTGGTCTGCTCGCGAGCGCGCTCGATGCGCTCGGCCCTGCCGATGCGGAGCAGCTCGCCGACGCGGTCGGATTCAAGTACGGCCAGCAACTCGCGGAACGCATCGACCCGACCGAGAGCCATCGCTCGGTGCGCGCCGCGCTCGCCACCGTCGCCGACGCGCTCACCGCGCACGGGTTCGCCGCGCACACCGAGTCGCGCGGCAACAGCCTCGCCATCGTGTCGGAGTGTTGCCCGTTCGGCGCGACCGCGACGCGCTACCCCCACGTGGTGTGCGCGCTCGACCGCGGCATGATTCGCGGCATGCTCGCCGGCCTCTACGGCGAAACGTCGCCCGTGTTCGAGACGAGCCGCCCCGACGGCGACGACCACTGCGTCGCCCGCGTCTGAGCCGCACGTCGTGACGCGCGCGTATCTCGATCACGCGTCGTCGTCGCCACTTCGCCCAGTTGCGTTCGAGGCGATGCTTCCCTACTGGCGCGATCACCCCGGTGATCCGGGGCGACTCCACGCCGAAGGACGAGTCACGCGAGTTGCGGTCGAGGTGGCGCGCGAGCAAGTCGGTGCATTGTTCGTGGCGCGCCCACGCGAAGTCGTGTTCACCGCGAGTGCCACCGAAGCGGTGAACACCGCGATTTGGGGTGCGCGCGCACGCGTCGACCACGCCCCCACGCACATCGTCACCACCGCGGTGGAGCAAGCATCGGTGCTCGAGTCGTGTCATCGTGACGAACGCGACGAGGTCACGGTGATCGGCGTCGATCGCACGGGCCGCTTCGATGCCGACGAGGTGCTCGCCGCGCTGCGACCCGACACCGCGTTGGTGTCGGTGCAATTCGCGAACCACGAAGTCGGCACGTTGCAACCCGCCGCAGCCGTGGTGCAGGGCGCGCGGGAGCGCGGAGTGATCGTGCACGTCGACGCGACCGCCGCCGCCGGACATGTTCCCGTCGACTTCGCCGCGCTCGGTGCCGACCTCTGCTCCGTGACCGGCCACACGTGGGGTGGTCCGACCGGCGCCGCCGCGCTCCTCGTGCGGCGCGGGCTGCGCTTCGCGCCGTTCGTCGTCGGCGGGTCCCAGGAGCGTGCGCGGCGCGCCGGGCTCGAGGCGGTCGCAGCGATCGTGGGTTTCGGCGCCGCGGCGGAGGCGCTCACGACCGACGACGCACTCACCACCGAGACCGCGACGGCACGCGCACTCGTCGCCCGCCTGGCCGCCGGCGCCGTCGCCGTGCCCGGCGTGGAACGCTTCGGCGACCCGATCGATGGGCTCCCCCAGCTCCTGTGCTTCGGGGTCGACGGCGTGGAGGCCGAGCCGATCCTCCTCGCACTCGACCAGCGCGGGGTGGCCGCCCACTCGGGTTCGTCCTGCTCGAGCGAAGCCCTCGAACCATCGCCGGTGCTCGCCGCCATGGGGGTCGACGCCGACCACTCGTTGCGGCTCAGCACTGGTTGGAACAGCACCGACGAAGATGTGCAGGCGTTCCTCGACGGGTTCCCGGGAATCGTCGAGCACTTCAGAGAGTTGAGAACCACATGATCCCCGTCACGAGACTCAACCACGCCGTCCTCTACGTCCGAGACGCCGAAGTCGCCGCCAACTTCTACATGAACGCCTTCGACTTCGAGCCCGTCGGAGAGATCACCACGCGGGCCGCGTTCCTCCGGGCGCGGCAGGGCGACAACCACCACGACCTCGGCCTGTTCGGTGTGGGCCCCGATGCGGCGCCGATCGAAGCGCGTCGGATCGGTCTGTACCACCTCGCGTGGCAGGTGCCGACGATCGAAGACCTCGCGGCGGCGCGCACCCATCTGCTCGAGCTCGGATCGTTGGCCGGTGAGAGCGACCACAGCGTGAGCAAGTCGCTCTACGCGAGGGACCCCGACGGCAACGAGTTCGAAATCATGTACCAGATCCCGCGCGAGCAGTGGGCCGACTACGACGCGCAAGGTGGCGTTGCTCGGCTCGACCTCGACGCCGAGCTCGCTCGCTACGGGACGGGCGCCCAGAAGTAGGCAGCAGTCCTGGAGTGCGCCGGTAGGCTCCGCAACATGTCGAACTCCAACTGGTCCGAACTCTCCGCCGCACTCGTCGACGAGCTGCACCTCGCAACACCGCCGCTCGCGATCAC
>JBEVLJ010000317.1:0-5150 GCA_040509195.1 Acidimicrobiia bacterium | reverse complement strand
GAGGTCCTGCAGCACTTCGTAGAGCGGTTCCCATTCGGGCTGCCCGAGGTCGGGGAGCCCGCCGAGGTGCGGCATCCCGGCCATGGTGATGCCGCGCAGCCCCATCGCGTGGATGCGCTGCGCCTCCCGGACCGACGCCGGAATGTCCCAGAAGGGCAGCACCGCCTGCGGGTACAAGCGCCCCCGGCCGGCTTCCTGCCACTCCGCGCACGCGTCGTTGTAGATCTCGACGACGAGGCGCGCGAGCTCCTGGTCGGTCGACTGCAACAGCGCGTACGCGCCGAAGCCGATCGTGTTCGGGTACACGACCTGGGCCCAGATGCCGAGCTCGTCGAGCAGCTGCAGCCGGGCGTCCACGTCGTAGGAGGCCTCGTGGATGTCCTCCCACGCGTCGCCTTCGGTGATCATGCCGGACACGGTCTTCTTGCGACCCTCGCGGTCGACGAAGCTGGCGCCCCCACCGGGGAAGATCGGCTCGTCGCCCAGGAACCAGTAGGCCCGGCCGCCGAGGGCCTCGTTGGGCAGCACCCGCAGGACGCGGTCCTTGTACGCGGCGGGTGCGCGCGAGGTCCACAGGTCGTAGGGCTCCGAGTAGTGCGAGTCGGCGTCGATGACCCGCAAATCGGGGAACGGGCTCTCGACCGTGGCAATCGTCATGGTTCCAGTGCTCCTCGTCGACGCTCGGTCGTTGTCCGTCACCTAGAGCGGTGCGGCGCTCAGGATGGCCCCCGACCCATGGCCAGTCAAGCCGGTCGCGACGAGGACGTGCTCGGCGCCGGCGATCTGGCGTGCGTCGGCACGGCCCTGGATCTGCAGCGTCGCCTCGACCCAGTGCCCGATCCCGTGGAGTCGCCCCTCGCTCAGGTTGCCGCCGAAGGTGTTGATCGGCAGCTCACCCCCGAGCGCGATGCGGCCGTCCTGGATCCACTCGAACGCCTCGCCCCGACCGCAGAACCCGAGGCCCTCGAGCCAGAAGTACACGTCGGGCGAGAAGCCGTCGTAGAGCATCGCGCCATCGACGTCGCTCGGTCGCAACCCGGACGACTCCCACACCCCGCGTCCCAGGGACTCCGTCGTGTGCCAGAACTCGTCGGGGGGCACGAGCGACGCGTCGAAGCCCGCCTGGCCGAACCCGGTCACGTACGCGGGCGGCTGCCGCAGGCTCGTCGCGAGCTCCGCGCGCGACAGCACGATCGCGGCGGCGCCGTCGATCGGGATGTCGCAGTCGAACAGGCACATCGGGTCGGCGATCATGCGCGCGTTCATGTAGTCGTCGACGGTCATCGGCGTGTCATGGAAGAACGCCTTCGGGTTGAGGTTCGCGAAGTTGCGGCTGTTGACCACGAACGTCGCGAGGTGCTCGCGCTGCGCGCCGTAGAGCTTGAGGTAGCGCATGTAATTGGGCGCGAACCAGACCGGGGCCAGGCTGTTGCCGTACGGCGCCGCGTATGCAGCGGCGCCCCGCGCCTCGTTCCCCGTGTGCTGCGTGTACGTGCCGCCGCGCGGCAGGTGCAGCGCGCGCCAGACGAGCACGTGGTCGCAGCAATTCGTGGCGAGCGCCTGGATGGCCGCGCCGATGGCGGTGCTGATGTTCCCGCTGCCCATCTGCGTCCACCAGTTGACCTGCTTCGACCCGAGCGCCGACACCATCCAGTGGAGCGTGACGACGGTGCGCCCGTCCTCCGGCCCGCCGTGACCGGTGGCAGGGAGCTCGGGGAAGGTGGTGAAGCCGTCGATGTCCTCGATGGCCAGGCCGGCGTCGTCGATCGCGGCGAGCGCGGCGTCGAGGGCCAGCAGTCCGAGCGGCCGGTCGAGATGCCGGCCGAGCTGCGAGTGCCCGACCCCGACGATCGCCACCTTGTTCTTCGCGTCGAACGTCATGCCGAGCCGACCAGCGCGAACTGCGGCACGACGGCATCTCCCCGCTCCTCGAACACGGCCTCCACCGGCAGGTCGAGGTCGAGGGCGTCCACGTCGAAGTCGCCTACGAGGTTCGTGGTGATGACGAGCGACGGGTCCTCGTCGATCGCGACGAGCACCACGACGTACGGGACCTCGTCGGCGAACCCGCGCGTGCTCGTCTGCCGGGCGACCGTGAAGCTGAAGATGCGCCCGCGACCGCTGACCGCGCTCCACTCGAAGTCCTCGCCACGGCACCGGGAGCACACGATCACGTGCCGGGCTTTGAGTCGGCCGCACGACGTGCAGCGGTAGAGCACCAAGCGGTGCTCCCGCGCGCCGTCCCAGTAGGGCCGGTCCTCCACCGACGGGACGGGCACCGGCTTCTCGAGTGCGCTCACCGGCCGGGCCGCGCGCCGTCAGACGACGCCTTCTTCGGCGAGCGCGTCGACCTCGTCACGCGAGAGGCCGAGGAACTCCTCGAAGACCTCGTAGTTGTGCTCGCCATAGTGCGGTGCTCCCTTGTCGATGTGACCGCCGATGTGCGTCGGCGTCTCGCTCATCGTGAACGGCACCTCCGCCACGGGCCAGGTACCGATGTCGGTGTTCGGCACCTCGGTGAGCCAGCCGAGCTCGGCGAGCTGCGGGTCGTGCTCGCAGCGGTCCTCGGCGGTCTGCGCGACGCCGGCTGCCACGCCGGCGCGCTGCAGGCGATCCATCAACTCGTACCGCTCCTGCGAGCTCGTCCACGACTCCACGATCCGGTCGAGGTCGTCGTGGTGCTCCCACCGCGAGGCGAGCGATGCGAACCGGCGGTCCTCGAGCCACTCCGGATGCCCGGCGACCGCGGCGAGCGCCGCGAACTCGGCATCGGTGAAGCACGAGATCGCGATCCAGTGGTCGTCGCCCGCGCAGCGGTAGACGCCCTGCGGCGCGGCGAGCTGGTACGGCGAGCGGTTGCCGTAGCGCGACCAGGCCCGACCGTTGACCGACCAGTCGAGGATGGGGAGCGCGGTCGTGGAGATCCCGACCTCGGTCTGCGACGCGTCGATCCACTGCGCCTCGCCGGTCGCGTTGCGCTGGTGGATGGCCCCGAGGATGGCCGTCGCGAAGCTGTACGCGCCGAGCCAGTCGAGGTACGAGTAGCCCCAGCCGGACGGCTGTGCCGGCTCCGGCAACCCACCCATCTCCGAGAGCCCCGAGAGCGCGCCCGCGATCGGCCCCACTGCGCGGAAGCGCCCGTAGCTGCCGCGCGCGCCCATTCCCGACTGCTGCGCGTAGATGACGTCCGGATTCAGCGCGCGCAGCGCGTCCCAACCGAGGCCCCACCGGTCCATCACACCCGGCGAGAAGCCCTCGGCGACGATGTCGCACTGGCGGACGAACTCCTGCGCGATCTCCTTGCCCTTCGGGTGCCCGACGTTCAAGGAGATCCCCCGCTTGCCCGGGTTCTTGTTGTTGAACTGCGGTCCGAGGTTGCCGCCTGTTTGGGGCAACGGCTCGGTCGCGGCCAGCCGGGCCGCGCGACCCCCCTCGGGGAAGCCGCCGCCACGCGTGTCGGGGTGTTCCTTCCACTCGACCTTGACGACGTCGGCGCCCAGTGCGGCGAGGAAGCGTGTGCCGCCCGCCGACGCGAGGAACCAGGTGAAGTCGAAGATGCGGGTGCCGGCGAGCGCGAAGGGCGCGCCGTGCACCGAGGTGCGCTCGTCGCTCGGCGCCGCCGATGGGGCGACGCGCACGCGCGTGAGCGGCTCGGCGAAGATGGCGTCGGTGTCCTCACCGACCTGGGGCGCGCGGCGACCCGGCACCCAGGCGGACGCGGTGGCGATCCACTTGCTCGTCGGGTAGCGGACGCTGCGCCCAAGCTCCGGGTGCTCGATGTCGGTGAACGTGCCACGCGCGTGCCAGTGCTGGTCGAGCGCGTTCTCGTGGGGCTTGCGCAGCGGCGCCCACACCAGCCCGGACTCTTGGGCCTCCTTCCACGGCACCTCGTCGTAGGTGAAGCGGTGCATGAGCCGTTGCACGAGCTCCACGTTGGCGGTGGTCGAGCTCGCCGTCCCCGGGATCGCGCGTGCGCCGACCTCCTCGCCCTCGTCGTCGGCCTCCACGGGCGTGCTCATGCCGTACGTCTGGAGGAACGGGAGCAGGTGCTGGCGGTCGCGCCGGCCGACGCTCATCACGTTGACCCAGCGGCCGTCCTTGGTGTGGACGATCGTCTGCTGCTCCGAGACGGCCGGCCCGGCATGGCGGCAGGTCTGGCGGTACCAGGGTTGGCGGTTGGCGACCCAGCCCATGAGATCGGTCTCGGTGCACTTCGACACCGCGTCGTGGACGGCGCAGTCGATGCGTTGTCCGCGCCCGCTGCGCTGCCGGTAGATCAACGCGGCGATGATGCCGAACGCGAGCTGCTCGCCCGCGATGTGGAACGCCTGGAACGCCTGGGGGGCGATCGGCGGCAGGTCGTAGCGGCCGAACGGGTCGGGGTCGTAGCCGCAGTTCATCAGCGGCCCACCGAGGGCCAGGTGCACGAGATCCGAGCCGCGGTATCCCGCCCAGGGGCCGCGGTCGCCGAACGGCGTCAGGCGCGCGACGACCAGGTGCGGCCACCGTGCGCGCGCCGCGTCGTCGTCGAGCCCGAGACCCGCCAGCACGTCCGCCGGCGTCGAGTCGAGCAGCACGTCGGCGGTCGCCAGGAGCTCCACGAACCGCTCGCGGTCGCGCTCGTCGTCCAAGTCGAGCACGGCCGATCGCTTGCCGCGGTTGTAGGCCCAGAAGTAGAGCGACCGCTCGGGATCCGGGAGGTCGTCGACGAACGGGCCGATGCGGCGGGTCGGCGAACCGCCGGGCGGTTCGATCCGCACGACGTCGGCCCCGAGCCCGGCGAGCGTGCGACCGCAGTACTCGCCCTGCTCGTCGCCGATCTCGACGACGCGGACACCGGCGAGGCACCCCGGGAGGAGCGTGTGCGGTGCCGCAGGCGCGTCCACTCGTCTCCTCCTTCAGGTGCCGGCGGCGACCACCTCGTCCCCGCGATCCGGCGCACCCTACGGCAGGCCGCGGAGCGGCCACAACCATGCCGTCGACGGCGGCATCTCCTCCGCCGGCCGCTGCTACGGCATCCACTGCCCGCCGAAGCAGCAGAGCACGATGCCGGTGAAGAAGCCGGCGCGGGGCGAGGCGAGGAAGCTGCACGCGTACGCGACCTCCTCCGGCTCACCGCGACGCCCGACCGGGATCTGCCGGACGATGCG